>NZ_JBFEGN010000140.1:0-5815 GCF_047228825.1 Siminovitchia jepli | reverse complement strand
AGCCGTAAAAATATACTTCGACGTTGATCCATTTTCATCCTGCTGATGGTGCCGCGGAAGCGGCATGAACGTCTAATTTCTTTTACAATTCTTGGGGCGATCCGGTTTCCCCCATTTGCAATCGTTGATATGTATTGATTTAATTGCAGGGTTGTATAAGTATCAAATTGACCGAAAGAAAGATCAAGGGCGAGACCGGGATTTGTTTCTACTCCTTTTAAACCGTGCGTTTCTCCCGGAATATCCAGTCCGGTTGGAACACCGAGGCCAAATTGAGAAAAATAGTATCTGAGCTTATTAAAAACCGCTTTACTATCCATTTTCAAGCTTTCCTCAGGCATGTAGTCATATTTTCCTCCCATCCGCATGGCCACTTGCATCATATAGGAGTTCGAAGATACTTCTAACGCGGTAATATCATTTAATGGGATACTTCCACGCCGGTTAAACCAGGAACTTTTCGATTTTGTCTCCGCAAATTTAAGCGGTTTATCAATAAGTGTATTATCATCCAATGAAATGACTTTATCCATATAACCCGCAAGCACAGTAGCTGCTTTTATGCTGGACCCCATCGTGTATTGGGTATTAAAAACACTTAATGTATCATCTTCTATTTTTCCTGTAGCCATGTTCATCCTTTTTCCGGTCATGCCGAGAATTTCCCCATTTTGCGGATTGATGGCACTAATATAAAGCCGATCTGCCAATTTGCCTTTCCGTTGAAGCAATGCTTTCGTTGCAATTTCATCCAGTTTTTTTTGAAAGTCAATATCGATTGTTAATACGAGATTATCCCCTTTTTTCCCTTCTGTTTTAAGAACGGACTTTTGCACTTTTCCATTGTTGATTGTTAGTTCATATTGTTCCTTAGTGCCTTTAAGCACATCTTCATACCCTTTTTCCAAGTAGCTTTTTCCGACCCGATCGTTCAGGGCATATCCTTTAGCCAGCAGTAATTCTTTTTCATCACTGGGTAAGCCTGTTTTCTCAGATGTCACAGAACCGAATACACTTTTTAACACGGTACCTTCCTTATACTCCCGTTCCCAGTCCATCGTAACGTCAATTCCCGGTAAATCTTGCATATGTTCGCTTTACCTTGGCCGCTTCTTCATCCGTAACATGATTATTTTTAATGATAGCTGTTTCAAATGCGGAAATGCTGTTCATTTATATATATATACTGGCAACACTTTTTTCGGTTTCGTTTAAAGAAGCCAGGTCGTGATCAGTCACCTTTTTTATTTGGGCTTTATATAATTCCCCTTCTTTTAAATGCTGTTCCATTTCACTAAGCCGATGATTTATTTTATCCGGATATTTAGCGATAAAGTATTCTTGTAAATCATGCTTTTTTAAATCAGTGATATCTACGGAAATATATTTCGTTAGTTCTTCCGCTAACTCCAGCATAACTTTTGGCGTAATTTCACTCTCACGAAAAAACGTAATTGCTTTCCTGCCCTTATTTCCGACTAATAAGCGGTGTTTTCTATCATAAATGGATCCCCTTGGAACTGTTTTTTTCACAACAACCAAATCTGATTTATTGACCTCATTATAAAATTGTTCACCATGAACAACTTGAAGGTAACCTAACCGGAGAATAAGGACACAAAAAATGAGGAAAATGATAAAAAGCAAGAGATTGATTCGAAATGTGGTTACATTTCTTATTTTTTGTTTCATGATAAAAAACTCCTTTAATAAGGATGCGTTTTGCATTACAAATACTACATTTGTAGTATTTAGGGCGGAAATGCCCAAAAAGGAACAGTGGTCCTTTTTGGGGTTTTTATTAGTATATATGTTTATCGCGTAAAATTTGACGGGCAATATCCGCAGCCTTGCTTCCGTTGGCATGTCCCTTTTTATTTTGAATATTGATAGCAAAATAATACGTATGATCGCCTTTCTTTACAAAGCCCACAAACCAGCCATTGACATTTTTTCCATTTATCGAACCAGTGCCGGTTTTTCCATATAATTGACGATGTTTTTGCTCATCAATAAGGATTGCGTTTTTTACCGCACGAATATTTTTCTCTTTAAAGCCAAATGTATTTTCATCAAATGCATATAATATTTGTACTTGTTCAATGGGTGATATTTTTAATGAAGATTCTATCCAGTAACTATCCAGATTTCCTGACAGATCCTCGTTCCCATAGTTTATTTTATGAAAATAATATTGTAGTTGTTTTTTTCCTACTTGTTGATCTATATTCTGAAAATACCAATTGACCGAGCTGCCCAATGCAGTAGATAAGCTTTGATTTGTATTCCATTCTTTATAAGGATAAACGGTTCCATCCCAAATTTGATCATTGTTATTGGGGGATATGACATTTGTTTCCAAAGCAAATAATGCAGAATAAATTTTATACGTGCTGTTAGGAGAAACCCTCTGTTCACCCATTTTTCGATTATAAATTTGATAATGATTTTTAGAGGGATCATATAAAACAAAACTGCCGTCGTATCCATTAAAATAAGAACTTAAATCTTCATCTATTACATTTTTCCCATTAAAATAAAACACATCGCCTGAACTGGCTATCACAGAGGGAAGCGGTGTAAGGCATAACACAAAAATCCCCAGAGCAGCACAGATTGCTTTGCTTTTCCATTTCAATAATCGAGAATCTCCAGAGTAATTCGCAATGCTCAGGATTCTTTGTTTGATTTGTGTTTTTGTTCCGCCCATTCCGGAGGCAAACTGTCGATAGGCCCGGTCATGTTGTTTATCTGCAAAATGAATGATCGTCTGTCCATATTCGATATATCCGCTCTCGTCCAAGCGATCTAAAACAGCCGTATCACAAGCCAATTCTCGATCCATCCTCATAACTTTTAAGGCATGCCATACGAATGGGTTAAACCAATAAATAATGTTTAATAACAACATGACGTAATTAACGAACACATCTTTATTTTTTTGATGGGTTAATTCGTGTAAAAAAACATATTTTAAATCATTTAACGAGAATGTTTCCAGTGTTGTCTTTGGTAAAAGTATATATGGCTGCAAAATTCCGAGCGTGCTGGGAGAGGTAATAAGCGATGTTTCCTGTAACTTTATATTTCTTTTTACACCGACAATCTCTTTGCACACATCTAACAATTCAATTATTTTTTGGTTTTTAATAGTAGCCGCCGATTTTTTCAATTGATAGATTTGATAGTTTGCATAAATCGCCATCACAAGGAACATGATCATTCCAATGACCCAAACAACAATAAAGGTATGATAGACGAAATCCGGCGTTGACTTATTTACAGATACTGTAAAATCGTGCAATAAATTTGTGTTGGGTGCTTGAGGAACTTCTAATCCACTTGTCCTTTCATGATTTAATGTTGTGTCACGATTAGTGAAAATCAAGCTTTTTATATATTGGGATATTTCATTTAGCCGGAAAAAATCCCAGGGAATAAAGGATATAATAAGGGGAGTAAAAAGAAAATACCAAATTTTATAATGTGTTTGTTTGGACATATGTTTGTAAAATATTTTTTTTGTAAACAAGATCATTAAAATCAGGAGGGATATGACTAACGTGCTTAATAAAAAGCGGTTTGTAAAGGCATCCATCATTTTTTCCCTTCTTTCATATCCCTCTCAGATAAAATTTTTTTCAGCTCCGAAATCTCATCCTTTGACAGCTGATCATTTTCAATAAAATTTAATACCATTGAATTCAATGTACCATCGAAAAATTGTTTAAGAAATTTTTTGCTTGTTTGTTCCACATATTCATGCTCACCAATCAGAGATGTATAAACAAATACTCTCCCCTGTTTTCTCGTTTGCAGAGCCTTTTTCTTCACTAGGCGTGAAAGCATAGTTTGAATCGTATTCGGCTTCCAATCAATTTTTTTTGAAACTTTCTCCACTACCTCGGGAGTGGAAATCGGTTCATATTTCCATACGATTTTCATCACTTCATATTCTGCTTCTGATATTTGCGGAATCTCCTTCATCGCGGCCCTCCTGCTTTTACATCTGTAGTATTTATTATAGCAGTCCGCGCCAATTTCTTAAAGTTATAACGTTCCTTGGCATCTGGGAAGTGATTCCTCTCTAAGATAAATCCAGCATCCCTTCCCGCATTTGAAAATATTTATATAGCTCCTCTATAAATGATTTATTCAACTGGGTTGCGGAATTGCCCGCGGTAAAATGTTCTACAAGTGAAAGGAGAAGAAATTGATCATGGCCCGCATCAAAGGCAAGTAAAAAACTATTTTCATCCCCTTTTTCTCCTTGCTGCATTTTTAGTTCTGCCGTTCCGGTTTTGGCAGCCAACTGATACTGTTGGTTGTATAGAAGATGAGCAGTGCCATTGGGATCATTGACTACCTCTTGCAAAAGCTTTTTCATTTCATTCGCTGTTGAAGGCGTGATGGCTGATTTTGATTTTCGCCCGCTTTTATCACTCAATAATGTCGGATAAACAACCTTTCCTTCATTTTGAAAAACAGAATACATGGCAGCTTGCTGAATGGGTGAGACCAATAATTCCCCTTGTCCGTATGCAGTATCTGCCAGCAGGATTTCTGAATTAAATGCCGGATGATTGGAGATTTGTGCAGCATCCATGGCGATCGGCAAATCTATTTCCTCTCCAAAGATAAACTTATTCAAACCATTTCTAAAAGTTTTTTCCCCCATTTCCAAGGCCTCTTGGGCAAAGTAAATATTATCCGAATAAATGAGCGCTTTTCTCATATCTACATCATGTACATTAGAAACCCGGGTAACCGCATACCCTCCCCACGTGTCATCTTTTTTCCAGCTTAATCCATTTATTTTTCTTAATTTTTCTGGGTATGTTACTTTGGCATCAAGGCCAATACTGGCGGTGATTGTTTTAAATGTGGAGCCGGGTGCATACCGATTAGCAAATCTTGAAATAAACGGCTTGTCCTTATCATTGGCGTATTGATCATATTCTTGCCGGGAAATTCCCTGAACCATTTTGTTCGGATCAAATGAAGGAGAACTAACGAGAGCATACAGATCTCCATCCTTCGGGCTCATGACAACAGTAGCACCGGGTTTTCCTTTCAAATGTTTAAATGCTTCCATTTGAATATACGTATCAATGGTTAGCTGAATATTTTTCCCATCAATTCTCTCCAGCTTTTGAATTTCTTTCTTCTTTTCTCCTTTCTCATCGACAATAACAATTTCTCCCCCATCTTTGCCGCGCAATTCCCGGTCAAATGCTCTTTCCAACCCAGCTTTGCCAACCATATCCCCTTCTTGTAAATGCGGATTTTTATCCAAATCTTCCTTTGTCACTTTACCTATATAACCGGTTAAATGGGCCGCGGCTTCCTTCAAAGGGTAATAACGAAGTGCTATATTTTGATGGGAAATACCCGGAATATTTTCCGTTTTATTGGATTCTAACACTTTAAGAGGGACAAACAAGTCATCTTTTACCCAATTTTGATTTAGTTTTTCATGAATTTCTTTTATAGGAATATCGAATTGCCGGCTAATATTTTCCAGCCTTTTTTCTTTTTCATTCCCTTGAGATAAATCTTTCGGGACAATTCCTGCCATTTTAAAAACTTCGTTTACCGCCAATCCGTTGCCTAAATGATCAGTAATTTCTCCACGCTCTGCTTGCCAATCATGAAACGCCACCTTATCTTTTCCTTCCATTCCCGGAAAAATCAATGAAGGATTCCATTTCACCAAATATTGACCATCCGTTTTTATTATCCTGGATTACGAAAGTAAAATCTAGTTTATAAATACAAAAAGGGCTCCAACCTTTGGTATAATTAGGTTTGTACT
>NZ_JBFEGN010000013.1:0-58751 GCF_047228825.1 Siminovitchia jepli | reverse complement strand
ATTTGATCGGCATTATGTTCGTACAAGGTTACCCCTCCAAGTGCAAGGTTTTTATTGGTTTACGGACAAATACCCTTGCATATAACTTCGACAAAAAAGGTAAAAAACCTTGTTAAAACAACATTTTTTTGTTATTCAGTAGACCCTAAATAGGCAGCATTTCAGTCGCACTCTTCGTGAGTGCGTGGATTGAAATAAAAATGTATTGACAGTAACTAAAAGTAGCGTATAGTCGCACTCTTCGTGAGTGCGTGGATTGAAATTTTTGCTGATTTTACGAGGAGCTCAAGCATTTCGTCGCACTCTTCGTGAGTGCGTGGATTGAAATAAACAAGGGTCATTGCCATTGAATATGATCTTTTAGTCGCACTCTTCGTGAGTGCGTGGATTGAAATAAAGTTGGTCAATGGGTCATACGGAAGTCTTTCGGGTCGCACTCTTCGTGAGTGCGTGGATTGAAATATAAGCACTTTGACCATCTTCATTTTCGGTCTCTGTCGCACTCTTCGTGAGTGCGTGGATTGAAATTAACGGTTACAACGGATATGTCACGCAAAGAATGGTCGCACTCTTCGTGAGTGCGTGGATTGAAATCACGTTGTTTGAGCACCATTCCAACCATACGAAAGTCGCACTCTTCGTGAGTGCGTGGATTGAAATATGACAGCACTGTAGCTGATGAGAGAGTTATAATGTCGCACTCTTCGTGAGTGCGTGGATTGAAATAGTTTGCGGCCACGTTTTTTTGCTTCTTGAAGCTGTCGCACTCTTCGTGAGTGCGTGGATTGAAATACGAAACAGCCAACGAAAACATTGGTGCCGGCGCGTCGCACTCTTCGTGAGTGCGTGGATTGAAATCTACTAAACTTTTAATGACTGATTTCACGGATTGGTCGCACTCTTCGTGAGTGCGTGGATTGAAATACCTGTTAACAAATTGTAAACAAAAACATCTTTTGTCGCACTCTTCGTGAGTGCGTGGATTGAAATGCCGAAAAGGATACGTATAAGAAAGTACTCGCAGTCGCACTCTTCGTGAGTGCGTGGATTGAAATAGCAGCATTACGAAATTACGTTTGATGTAGATCTGTCGCACTCTTCGTGAGTGCGTGGATTGAAATCCGCTGAAACTCATACAGTTTCCACGTCAAATGCGTCGCACTCTTCGTGAGTGCGTGGATTGAAATTGAAAATCTTTTGTGTTTAGCCGGGAAACCAAACTGTCGCACTCTTCGTGAGTGCGTGGATTGAAATATTTGTACCTCTTATTTACGTAGGATACGAGATAGTCGCACTCTTCGTGAGTGCGTGGATTGAAATCACTACTATACAAATCGTCAGGCCTGTTCGGTACGTCGCACTCTTCGTGAGTGCGTGGATTGAAATGCTTTAAACCGTTCAGCGTTCGATTATCATTTGTCGCACTCTTCGTGAGTGCGTGGATTGAAATAAACTAAACAATCCCCTGTCGCTTGATGTTATGGTCGCACTCTTCGTGAGTGCGTGGATTGAAACAAAGATATGCACGGATGTCGGTTTCCCCACCGCCAGTCGCACTCCCATGAGTCTGTGAATTGAAAAGTTCTGAAGCTTTTAGAGACCACACGTACCTCGAAAATTAAAGCGTGGATCCTGGAATAAATCCCCTCCCCCATTGACAACTCCCCTCCCTCTATGTTATTTCAATAGTGGATTAGCACTTTTGCTGTGAGAGTGCTAAAATGTCATCAGTACGAGGAAAGGGGCAGATGCATAATGGTGAAGCAGGCGTTTAAGGCGGAGTCGAAGCGGTTGTTGGAGATGATGATTCATTCGGTTTATTCCAACAAGGAGATTTTTTTGCGGGAGCTGATTTCCAATGCGAGTGATGCGATTGATAAGATTTATTATAAAGCGCTGACGGATGATTCGTTGACGTTTGATAAGGACCGTTATTTTATCAAAATTACGCCGAACAAAGATCAGCGGACGCTAACGATTGCAGATACCGGGATTGGCATGACGCAGGAAGAGCTGGAGTCGAATTTGGGGACGATTGCGAAGAGTGGTTCGCTGGCGTTTAAACATGAAAATGAGGTGAAAGACGGGCATGATATTATCGGCCAGTTTGGTGTCGGGTTTTATTCGGCGTTTATGGTGGCTGATCATGTGACGGTGATCACGAAAGCGTTGGGAAGCGACCAGGCGTACAAGTGGGAGTCGTCCGGGGCAGATGGGTATACGATTGAGCCGGCGGAAAAAGAGTCCGTCGGAACGGAGGTAATTTTAAAAATCAAAGAGAATACCGAGGATGAACAGTATGACGAGTACCTCGAAGAGTATCGTTTAAGGGCGATTATTAAAAAGCACTCGGATTTTATCCGCTATCCGATCAAAATGGACGTGACCGAACGCAGGCTGAAGGAAGGCAGCGAGGATGAGTACGAAGACTACATAGAAGAACAAACGATCAACAGCATGGTTCCGATTTGGAGAAAAAACAAAAGCGAGCTCACCCCTGAGGATTACGAGAATTTTTATCATGAAAAACATTACGGTTTTGACAAGCCGCTTAAGCATATTCATATTAAAGTCGATGGAACGGTCAGATATAATGCCATTTTATACATCCCCGAGAACATTCCTTTCGATTACTATACGAAGGAATTCGAAAAAGGGCTGGAGCTGTATTCGAATGGTGTCCTGATTATGGAAAAATGCGGGGACTTGCTTCCGGACTATTTCAGCTTTGTAAAAGGAATGGTTGATTCCGAAGACCTGTCGCTCAACATCTCGAGGGAAATTTTACAGCAAGACAGGCAATTAAAATTTATTGCAAAAAATATTAAGAATAAAATGAAGCGGGAACTGGAAAGCTTGCTGAAGGACGATCGGGAAAAATATGAGAAGTTTTATGAGGCGTTCGGCAGACAGCTTAAATTCGGCGTATATAACAATTTCGGACAGGATAAAGAAGTCTTGCAGGACCTGCTATTGTTCTATTCGTCCAAGGAAAAGAAACTTGTTACGCTGGATGAGTATGTATCCAGAATGCCGGAAGACCAGAAATATATTTATTATGCGACGGGTGAATCGAAAGAAAGAATTGCCAAGCTGCCGCAAACCGAGCTTGTCGCAGATAAAGGGTATGAAATTCTGTACTTTACCGAAGATGTCGATGAATTTGCGATCAAAATGCTCATGAGCTATAAAGAAAAAGAGTTTAAAAACGTATCCAGCGGTGATTTGGGCCTAGAAGAAGATCAGGATAAAAAGCAGACGGAATCGGAAGAAAAAGAGAACAAAGAGCTGATTGATTATATGAAAGAAGTGCTTTCCGGAAAAGTGAAGGACGTTAAAATTTCAAAACGTTTGAAATCCCACCCGGTCTGCTTGACGGCTGACGGTGAAGTGTCCATCGAAATGGAAAAGATCCTGAATGCCATGCCGAACAACGAACAAGTGAAAGCAGACAAGATCCTGGAGATCAATGTAGATCACGATGTATTCCAATCATTAAAATCGGCCTTTGAGCAGGACCGTGAAAAAGCTTCCTTATATACAAACCTTTTATATAACCAGGCACTCCTGATCGAAGGACTGCCAATCGAAGATCCGGTTGAATTTACGAATAATATTTGCAAAGTGATGGTCTAACAAATGGACCTCCCAAGTAGAACAAGGGAGGTCTTTTTATACATAATAAAATCTTGTAATGGGGTAGGAAGCCATGGGGAAAGAGCTGGCTACCCGCCTCCTTAGAGCTTGGAGGATGGTGGTTGTAGACCGTGATCCTTCCAACAAATCGGATAAGCAGCGTACGCCCGAACTGCGGTGGAAAAAACGTTAAGCCTGGTTCAAGACGTCGAAATCCGTTGGAAATCGTGTCATGACTGATTCATAATGATCGAATTAAGCTGAAAATCCTGTCGTGGTAAAAATCATTTTCCCGGTCTGAATGTTTGTTTCACAATCCACTGCCAGTCAATGGACAAAAATACACATGCAATAAATAAGAAAAACCCGGCAAAAAGGTACTGCACCCCAAAAGTTTGGTTTTCACTCTAACTTTGGGGGTCACCACCAAACCGCCCGGTTTTTCTTATTTTTTTTGAGAGGAAAGTTTGGCATAGAAGTCTGATAATAAGAGCAAATTAAAGGCAAATCATGACGGGAAGGGAAACGAACCAATGGATGTGTACAAAAAAGACAGAGCTGCAGCAGCGAACTCTAAAATACAGCAAAACAAAACAATGGACATATATAAAATCGTGGAACACAGGCCTTGGCCATTGCCCGTGAACAGATGGATTATGCGGCAAACTTGGCGCAACGTATTGTTTCTCCATTGGCCAATCCAGCCCGGGTTATTAAGACCGCATATTCCACCCGCTTTGGAGATTGACACATTTAAAGGATGTGCCTGGCTGGGGATCGTGGCGTTTACGATGAAGGGAATTTATTTTCGGGGGCTGCCTTTCTCCGTTGTTCCGTCTTTTTCGGAGGTGAATGTACGTACATATGTCACATACAAAGGGAAACCCGGCGTATTTTTTATGTCTCTGGATGTAGACGACTGGGCTTCCCTGAATATAGCAAAAAGATGGTATCGCTTGCCGTACCATCCGGCAAAGATATCAGTTCAGGATTGTGGCGGTGTTATCCAATATCAAAGTGTCCGCAAAGCCGGAAACCCGGTAGCATTTAAAGGAAGCTGCATCCCATCGAATGATGTTTACTTTCCTGACAGGGGGACATTGGATCATTGGCTTACCGAAAAATACTGCTTCTATACAACCCGAAACGGCAAGGATATTTATCATGGCGACATACATCACCCTCCATGGCCTTTGAAAAAAGCGGACATTCAAATTGATCAACATACGCTTTTTTCCCCTTGGAATATTAATATTTCCAAAGAGGGGCCAATTGCTCATTTTTCGGAAGGGGTGGATTCGCTCATGTGGAATGGAAAACCATTGAAATTAGATTCATGACAATAACGAAAATTGAAGGAAGGGGAACCGGCTTGATTCGAAATGTTTAAGAAGAAACGAAAAAAATGCGTAAATTCCTGGTTGAAGGCTCCCTGCAGTTAAAAAAATAACGGTGCATGCTCCGCTGCATTGGCCTATCGTCTTTTTTAAAGTTAAAAGTATAAATTTAGACGAATCTGATTCTGCTCTGACTTCCTAAGAAAGAATTGCGTTAGCGTTTTTTCTTAAAAAACTCCCGTACGAGGTAACCGGATTGGGGGAAGTGAAGTCCGAGCTGCCACGCGCCAATGCCTCTAATCCGGTATTGGACTGCCAGCTGAAACTTGGCGGCCCGCGCCCTAACGTCTTCAAACCAAACGACATGCCTCCTGCCTGATTCATCCCAATAAGTGTAGTGCGGCTGCTCGAATTCGGCGGAGTATTGGATCGGGACCTGGTATCTCATCGCGGTTGCAACTGCATCGGATACGGAAAAAGCCCTTTGCCCTCTCTATTAGAAATAATAGAGTAATTAAAGTTGCAACTGCATCGGATACGGAAAAAGCCCTTGCACTTATGACATCCCCGTTGGACATCGTCCAGTTATAGCCGTACCGCGGAACCCCAAGCACAATTTTATCCCTTCCCATTTTGGTCAGTGCATAATCCAGCGTTCTTTTTACTTCTGTAATGGGTGCAACCGGGCCCGGAAGACTGCCCGCTTCGTGAAAGTCATAGGCCATGATGAAAACAAAATCAACCGCGGCGCCGATGCCTCCGTAGTCAAAGCCCCGGAGCCAGGGAATATCGTCGGATGTTTTTGGGGGGACGGCAACGGAGAGCTCGTATCCCTCCGGCTTTAAACGGTCCCGGAGTGCTGCCAAAAAGCCTGTGTACAAATCCCTTTCACTTTCAAGGATCCTTTCAAAATCAATATTGACACCAGCATAATTTTTTCTTTTGACCAAATTGTAAATATTGTTGATAACCCGCTCTCTTAATTGAGGATCATTTAACACTCTTTTCGTCAGCTCGGGGCTGAATCCTGTTTCTGTCAAATTGGTGATGACGACGATGGGTCGGGACTGGTTTTCCCAAACAAGCGAGATAAGCTGCTCATCGTTTAAGGTGCTTAAACTCCCATCCGGTAAAATGTGATACTCAAAGATGCCAAAGTTGGAAAGGACCGGTGCAAAGGTTTGTACGTTTATCCGGTTCCTCTCGGGGGTGGAAGGCGTCAAATAACTGAGCCCTTCTTCAGAATATTTTTCCCGAGGAGGCAAGTATAGCTCCATGCCGACCGTTAATGCATCAGATTGAAGACCGTTAAAGAGACGGATCGTTTCCGCCGGGATGAATGCCAGCCGGGCAATCGAATAGAGACTGTCCCCGGGCTGGACAATATACAAATTGGAGGGAATCAACAAATCTTGTCCGGGAACCAGCTGGTCCGTTCTCAATCCGTTTGTAATCCGCAGGCTCTCTATGGTGATCCGGAACTTCGCGGCGATTGAGAATAAGGAATCTCCTATTTTTACCACATAAATAAACATATGGCACCCCATTTCGTTACAATCGGTACTTGTGTTATCAACATATATATTCGTCCGTATTTTTCTTATGAACAGAATGAAGCGATGAAAGGTCCGGGAATCAGGAAGCCCTTCTTCAAGCAGTCTGCAAGGGGTTGTCCAAAAGACTGAAAAAAGACAAAGCGGGCGTGGGCCCGTTTTTGTCTCGATTAAAATGATAAATCTCGCACCTGTTAATCATTTGTGATCATACTGAGGCTTATATTTTTCTCACAATAAATTGATCCTCAAGCAAGAGCCAGTTTTGCGGAAAAGGATAGCCCAAAACCCAGTAGCTGATGCCCCGCAGTCCATATTCTTTCACCAGGTTAAATTTGGCCTGGGCGCTCCGGGCGTCTTCAAACCACACTTCATGACGCCGTCCCTGTTGGTCTGTATATCGGAAAAACGGACTTTGCGCCCTTTCGTCGTATTGAATGGAGGCACCTTGTGCCAGTGCGCGGCGCATGGCCTCCTGCATGTCAAATGTTTCCGCTTCCTGTCCTTGAACGTGGGGGAGAAGCCAGTCCCGGGCGTAAAGCTGGAAGCCCATCAATATTTTATTTCTTGGAATGACCGTAACGGCATAATCAATTACACGGCGCATTTCATTGAGAGGCGATATGGCCATCGGCGGCCCAAGCCGATAACCCCATTCATAGGTCATGAGTATGACAAAGTCGACAATTCTTCCGTGGGCGGGATAGTCGTGCGCTTCGTATAAAAGCCCTGTTTGTGTCCCGCTCGTTTTGGGGGCGAGGGCCGTCGAGACGAAATAACCAAGCGGATGCAGGCGATTCACAGCCCTTTGTAAAAATTGATTGTATAATTCCCTGTCTGTCTGCCTCACATTTTCAAAATCGATGTTCAAGAGGCGGTATCCCTTATCATTCATGATTTGAATGACATTGGTTAAAAGGCGGTCCTGAAGTTCCGTGTTGGACAAGATCGTATGTGCCAATGTCGTTCCGGGGTCCCTGAAAGTAAAATTTGTAATACACATCATCGGAGCAACGCGATTTTCTATAGCAGCTTGAATGGCCGGCGCATCGTTGATGGATTCAAGGCTCCCGTCAGCCCTCATAATATAGGCAAAAGGAGTCATGTAGGTAAGATGTTCGCCGACTTCTTGAACTTCCCGCGCACCGGTTTCGCCCATATTAATAATATAGGCATTCACATCAATCACCGGTTTTGGAAACGGAATCGTCAGGACTGTGCCGACAGTAATCAGATTCGGATTTTCAATTTGATTTTGCCTGACAATTTGCTGTACAGTCGTCCCATACCGTTGGGCGATCTGCCATAAAGTTTCTCCGGCCTGTACTGTGTGCACCCGCGCAGGAATGATCAGCACCTCTCCCACTTGAATGGCGGAAGGATCGGCCAATTGATTTGCACGAATGATGGCATTCAGCGGAACCATATACCTCTGGGCGATTTGCCAAAGCGTTTCACCCCGTCGAACGACATGTTGAATGGACGGAACCGGTATCACAATTGCCTGGCCGACTGCGAGCCGATCCGGATCCGGCAGCTCATTCGCGGAAGCAATTCGCGAAACAGTACTCCCATAGCGACGGGCAATCTTATTTAACGTCTCCCCTCGTGCAACGACATGAATAATCATACATATCCACTCCTCAACAAGTTCATATGAATAATGTATGCGGAATGAAGCCCGGCAAGAATAAAAAGAACAGCAGCAAGGAGATTGCACGGCTGTTCTAAACGTGGCATCCCGCGGATAACGGAGGAGTACCCGCGGATAACGGTGGAACCCGCGGATACCGGAGGAATACCCGCGGATAACGGAGAAATACCCGCGGACAACAGGAAATACCCGCGGACAACAGGAAATACCCGCGGATAGCAGGAAACACCCGAGGATAACGGTGGAATACCCGCGGATAACGGAAAATACCCGCGGATAGCAGGAAATCCCCGCGGATAAACGGAAAATCCCCGCGGATACCGGAAAATACCCGCGGATACCGGAAAATACCCGCGGATACCGGAAAATACCCGCGGATACCGGAAAATACCCGCGGATAACGGAGAAATACCCGCGGATAATGGAGAAATACCCGCGGATAACGGAGAAATACCCGCGGATAGCAGGAAATACCCGCGGATAGCAGGAAACACCCGCGGATAACAGGAAATCCCCGCGGATAAACGGAAATCCCCGCGGATAAACGGAAAATACCCGCGGATAGCAGGAAATCCCCGCGGATAGCAGCAAAAGCGCACGGCTCCCAAGCCGTGCGCTTCCTTATGAATCAGTCCTTATCTTATACTCATATAGACGACCATGATCACCGTTGCCAGCAATATTCGGTAAATGGCAAAAGGAATCAGCTTTATCCGGTTAATGAGCGCCAAAAAGAAGCGGATGGAAATCCAGGCGAAAATGAATGCGCTGATAAAACCGACTGCAAAAAAAGGGATGACATCCGCTGTCAGCACGTCCATTTTTTTCAATAAAGAAACGGCGCTGGCCCCGGCCATGATCGGTACGGCCATAATAAAAGTAAAATCTGCGGCAGCCCGGTACTTTAATCCGAGCAGCACCCCGCCTGAAATCGTTGAACCGGAACGGGAAAAGCCTGGCCACAGGGCGATGCACTGAAATAAACCGATCAGAAAAGCCTGTTTGTAATTGATGCCGTCAAGTGGAACACCTTCATAGGCTCCTTTGGTCCGAACCTCCCGCCGAACTTTCAAGTCCGCAAGGATCATCAACACGGCGCCTCCGACGAGCCCGATCAGGACCGTTTCAACCGAAAACAAATATGTATCGATGAAATCTTCGAACAGCAGTCCCAAAATCATCGCAGGAATTAATCCTATAATTACATGCGTCAAGCGCAGGCGCCTTCCCTCTGTCGGCACTTCCGATGAACCACTCGTCTGAATGCCGATCAAACTTAACAGCCGCGGCCAAAACACGATGACGGCCGCCATGACGGAGCCAAGCTGGATCACGACTTTAAATGTATTTGCCACTTCCTGGGAATTCAGCAATTCTGCAGATTTTAATAACATATCATCCACGATGATCATATGGCCCGTCGATGAAACAGGTGCAAATTCTGTAAGCCCCTCCACGAGACCCAATATCAATGCAACGATTAAATCCCAAATATTCACGGCATAAATTCCTCACTTTCTGCACGGATTCTATCATTATATCATTCTACACTTTAATATATGGTGACAAAAAGGGAAATTGTCTATAAGGTTGATAAACTTGAAATGAACAGAGTATGATGAAGAGGACAACAATATTCGGAGGTGCAAGAAAAATGAGATTGTATTTCGATCTGTTTGAAAATGACCAGCCGACAAACTATTCATCCTGAGTCGAGGGGTGAATAGGTTCGGTCCCATTCAAGCCTCCTCGTCTCGGGAACCCATTTTCCCATTAAAGAGACGGAGGTATTGAAACGATGAAGAAAAGTGTCATTGGAGCGATCTGTTTATCACTGGCCGCAAGCCTGTGGGGCGGCATGTATGTCGTCAGCAAATATGTGCTCGATTTTATTCCGCCGTTTACGCTTGTCTGGCTTCGTTACATCATTGCGTTTCTCTTTTTGTATACAATTCTGCTTGCCGTTCGAAAAAAAAGCGGCCAGCCCCGAGCGATGGCAAAAAGGGATTGGCTCTTGCTCGTCTGGATTGGTTTTATTGGCTACTTTGTCTCGATCTCTTTTCAATTTATCGGGACAAAATTATCCGACGCCCATACGGGGTCTTTAATCACTTCGGCTACGCCGGCGTTCATCGTCATTTTTGCGAGGTTCGTTTTAAAGGAACCAATCACGCTGCGAAAAGTCATTTCCACGTTCCTGGCTACATTGGGCGTCATCATCGTCATTGGCTGGGATGTTCATGTCGGCGATTATTTCTGGGGCAGCCTCATTCTCGTTGGAGCTGCCGTTACGTGGGCATTGTTATCGGTTTATGTAAAAGTTGCGTCTGAACGGCTGTCGTCATTGGCCATCACAACCTATGCGATTTTTTTTGCACTCGTTTTGACTACACCGGCCATGCTATGGGAACTTCAGTCCCATGGGATTTTTTACGAAAGCCCGCTCATTATTTTCGGCATCCTTTACTTGGGAATTGTTTCGACTGCCGGCGCCTTTTTTCTTTGGAATAAAGGTTTGGAACTGATGGATGCGGGAATTGGTTCACTGTTTTTCTTTTTCCAGCCTGTTGTCGGATCTTTCCTCGGCTGGCTGCTCCTAAACGAACAATTAAACGCAAACTTTTTTATTGGCGGTGCGTTTATAGTGGCGGGTGTAGTTATCGTCAGTTTCCAAAAAGAAGGGTGAAGCCGATCACGGTTTCCCCTTTTTTACAATTAAATAAAGTATAACTTGCTAAGAAATTTTTTCTGCGCCTAGCCCCTCGAGGTCAGTAAAAACACTCCAGAGGCTGGGGCCTCCTGCGTGTTTCGCCTTATGCTTGTCGGGGCTGAAGCAAGGCACGTGCGCTTTTCTTTAAAGTTAAGCGTATAATTTAAGGTCTGCCCACGGTCATTTAGACTGTGGTATTTTAGGAACATACGATCCAGTTTTGCAAAAATACGATCCGGAAACCCCGAAATACGCTCGAGTTTTAAATACGATCCGTGAACCTCAAAATACGCTCGAGTTTTACGCAAGTACGATCCGGGAACCTCAAATTCTATTCCATTCTAAGCTTGCACCGACAACGCAGTACCCAGCGCATCTCCATAACAACGTGTGGAACCGTCACATATCTCCGTTAAGATATTTTGCTCCGCTTTGATGCCGCTAAACAGGCACTTTCCTTTTTTGTTTTTTTTGTAAAAAAACCATTTGTTGAAAAAGAAAAATGATATATTTATAAAAACGGAAATGGAGGCGTTACGATGTCGGAGAATTGGGAAGTTTATTTTGGTTATATTGAAGATCGGTTGGCTTCGGTTCTTTTGGATATGGATATTTGGCAGGAAATTGATACGGAAAAATTCAGGCATGCCTCCTGCCTCAGGGTGAAGTTGAAGAACCCGAACGAAGATGGTTTTCCGATGGATGCCGAAGCGGAACGGTTAAACAATATGGAGGATGACATCATTGAATGTCTGGCCGGTAAAAATTTTATCCATGTTGGCAGGGTTACAACTGACGGAGCAAGAGATATCATTTTTTATTCAAGCCAAAAGGAAATGGACGACTTAATCGATGCGACGGAGCGGTTTATGAAGCCGGCCGGATACGAGTTTGACATTTTTGAGATTGAAGAGGATGAAACATGGGAATTTTATTTCGAATTCCTTTACCCCGATCTATATCAACAGCAGCACATGGGCAACCGCCAGGTGATCGATGCTTTGGTGGAATCCGGCGATTCGTTGACAACCCCGAGAAAAGTGGAGCATTGGCTTTATTTTGAAAATTCAAAAATGATGAAGCGGTTTGCCAAAGCGGTTAAAAAAGAAGGTTTTTCCATAGAACAGGAAACAAAAGACATGAATGAAGACGGAAAATATGAAATAACCATTTCCCGGGAGGACCGTGTCGATTTCGATTCAATCAATGAAGTAACTGACCTGTTGGTTGAGATCTCTGAAAGGTATGAAGGGGAATATGATGGATGGGAAACGTTTGTCGTCAAAGCATGAGGAGCGTGTCCCTAAAGCTTGGAAAAAGAATTTTTTTTACAAAATAAATCATAAAAATGCAGATGTTTTCCATATTCATAGTATAATATATGTATTAAGAATGTGCGGTTCACGCCGGACAAAATTTTAATAATCAGGAGGTGTACACCTTTCTTTGAAAGGTGATCCATTTGGACGTTGTCAGTTTATTGTTGATTGCCATTTTGATTGGATTAACCGCATTTTTCGTTGCGACGGAGTTTGCCATCGTCAAAATCAGGAGTTCACGGGTTGATCAGCTCGTTGAAGAGGGGAAACCGGGGGCGAAGGCGGCCAAGCATGTGGTCTCGCACATGGATGAGTATTTATCCGCATGCCAGCTCGGCATTACGGTCACGGCTTTGGGAATTGGCTGGCTGGGCGAACCGGCGGTTAAAGCATTATTGGATCCGCTGTTTCAAAAAATGGCGTTCGGAGCTTACGTTTCCCACGTTTTATCGATTACGATCGCGTTTTTGATCATTACTTTTTTGCACGTTGTCGTTGGGGAGCTGGCGCCAAAAACCTTTGCGATCCAAAAATCCGAGACGGTCACGCTGCTTGCTGCCAAACCGATGCAATGGTTTTACAAAATCATGTTCCCATTTATTTGGGCATTGAATGGATCGGCCCGACTATTGGTGAGGATGTTTGGACTGAAGCCTGTAGCCGGACACGAAGTGTCCCACTCCGAAGAAGAACTGCGAATCATTCTTTCTGAAAGTTTTAAAAGCGGTGAGATCAATCAGACGGAACTGACGTATGTAAATAATATATTTAAATTCGATAACCGGATTGCAAAGGAAATCATGGTTCCCCGAACGGAAATGATCTCGTTTTCAACGGAAGATCAAATGGAAGATTTGCTCGGGGTCATCAAGGAAGCCAAATTTACCCGTTATCCCGTTTATGAAGGCGACAAGGATAACATTATCGGGATTATCAACATAAAAGATATGCTGCTTGAGCAAATCAAACACCCCGAGAAGAATATGAAAGCGGATATTACGCAGTATATAAAGCCTGTGATCGTCGTGATCGAGACGATCCCGATCAGTGAGCTGCTGTTAAAAATGCAGCGGGAACGCACGCATATGGCAATTTTGCTTGATGAATACGGCGGAACGTCAGGTCTCGTCACGGTCGAAGACATCGTCGAGGAGATCGTCGGCGAGATTCGGGATGAATTTGATGCTGACGAGGTTCCAGACGTGACACAAATTGCGGAAGATCATTATTCTTTTAGTGGAAAAGTGCTCATTCATGAGGTAAATGATTTACTTGGAATAAATCTCTCGGATGAAGAGGTGGATACGCTCGGCGGCTGGATTTTATCGCAAAAATTTGATGCGCAAGAGGGCGAAGTGCTTCATTTTGAAGGCTTCAGCTTTAAAATAAAAGAACTGGACGGGCACCAAATCCAGTTGGTCGAGGTACTAAAAGAAAGTGCCCCGAAACTGGAAGCGTTGCAATACCAAAATGAAGGTTGATCACATTAAAGGAAAACGATGTTCAAAAGGCGTTTTCCTTTTTTGTTGTTAAGCGTACTATGTCAAATACTTTTTTTACCATTTTGAGTATAGGTAATACCCTACCACTACTGGTTACCAAAAAATGGACTAGTAAGTAGCAACTGACAGTGAACTTTATATTCATTAACCACACTTTCTCGGATCTGAAGTGGAAAATGCCTCGTTTTCAATTTTGCAGAAAGTACATCCTGGCATAGTACAATTTTCATTTAACGTGCTGCTCGCATTTGCAGGACGAGGTGGATAATGCTAAACACCGAGGTCAAAGAGCCTCCAAGGAAACTACCGATCTCACCTCGACCCCAGAAAATGTGGTTAACTCTTGTAGGCTTGACATGGAGCCTCTGCAGGCAGATTTTCTGGCAAAGCGGCAAGGGTAAACGATTTGCCACGCCGGCCAAGGCTATCATGCCCGCCACTCCATATAAAGCCGGTGATCTAGCGTTTGTTTTGTGGAAAACCTACCTTAAGCAACAGACTTACTTTCTACCGTTTGAGAGCTCATATTATTGTGCAAAAATGGCTTCTTATCACGTAGCATTGCAAAAGCAATTTTAATGAATTTGTTCCCAGTGCGGAGTCATAAGTTAAAACATCCAGGAGGCGGGGGACCTCCTGCGTGTTTAACTTATTTTCCCGTAAAAATTTAGACCAATCCGGCTTAACTAGAAAGAACGCGCCAGCGTTTTTCTAACCCATCATGGCCCGTTCGTATACTAGCCGGTATGCCTGCTGCTGCATCGGCTTATTCCCTCTTTCCTTTTCCGCCCGAGGCTTGAAATGTGAACGGTATGCCGATCATTCTCGCGGTCAGCTCGTCGTAAGAAGTTAAATCCTTCCTGGACAGCTCTCCCAGTGACCGTTTCCCCATAGCCCTCAAAGCCATTTTCATTTCTTCGGCACTTGAGGTCAGAAATTTCTCGGCAGTTTTCGTTCCTTCTTCGATGTTGAATTTATTTTTGAATTTCCCTTCATGCCAAACGACCTGTGTCGGCGGTTCGAAGGGAAGGGCGTTGGTGACTTGAGTATGGGCAACGGTGAATAAAATGGCCGAGCCAAGGTAAACAGCGTCGGCCCCCAATGCAAGCACTTTTAAAAAGTGCCCGGGAACCAACAGGCCGCCTGAGACAATGAGGCTTACCCGGCCGTTCATTTTTCTTCTTTTTAAATGATTGGAGGCCCGGACAACTGCATGCAGCGTGGGGATGCCGAAATCGTCCGCCAAAATGGGCGCGCCCGAATGGGTCGCCGCCTGGGCGCCGTCCACTGCAATATAATCAACACCCATCTCCAGCAAATGATCAATATCTTCTTCAATCTTCCCGCCAGCCCCCATTTTAGCGCCGATGGGAACTCCGCCTGACAAATCACGCAGCTCCCCGACAAGCTCCTTTAAATCTTTCAATGTCTGGTTTTCAAAGAAATGCTCATGGATGACGGCATCATCTTCTTTTTTCAGCCCCATGATATCTCTTGCCTTGCCCGTCAGATTTTTCGGAGAGATCTTTGCGCCCATTCCCATTTTCGCACCTTGCCCCAGTTTTATTTCAATCATGTCCGCGCGCTTGATGAATTTTTCATCTTTCCCCCATTCTGTCTTGGAAAATTGCAGAATATACTTTCCAGCCGCGTCCAATTCCTCATCCATAATGCCGCCTTCACCGGAATTGATGGCGGTTCCCGCCTTCTTTGCTGCCCCTGCCAGCGCCACTCTAACCTGCCGGCTGAGCCCGACTCCATAAGCCATCCCGCTGATCATGAGGGGAATGTCGATTTGCATCGGCTTTTTCGCTTTCGGTCCGATCGTGACACTGACATCCACCTCATCCTCGGCGGAGGTAGGAAATGGCGAGGTCTGTGCAGGCAAAAACGTGATCGGATCCAAATGCGGCCAGGATTTTGAGGAACCAAGGGGACGGTGAAGCACACCGCCGGTTTCGGCGCGCAAATTATTCTCGAGCGTGTGCTGTACTCCCATATGCTTTAATCCGGGCAATATTTCAATGATGTTTTCCTCATAGCTGTCGGTAAAAATAATTTTCCCCGCCTGTTTTACAATCAGCTTCATGATCCGGCGCCATCCAAATAACAGAAACAAAAAGACGATCAATAAAAAAACAACGATTCCAAAAGTAATATAGGACAAAATATCCGCCATGCGCTTGTCCTCCAAATCAATTTTATTCTGGCTTGATTGTATTGTTTCCCAGATTCCAAAAAACGATGTTTACTCAATCGTTCCGGTACTTCTGATTTTCACATTCACGGACACATCAAACACCAGGTTCGGGTATATCTTCTTCCATTCCTGATATCTTTTTCCGTTGTCTATTCTTGTTGCTTTATACCGCAAACCAAAACCAAGCGGATCCGCTTTCTCCCTCTGCAAGTGCTTCAAAACCTTCAAGACCTCTTTTTTTGTATGTTTGGAGGTCATTTTACTATAAGTATCAAGGTTCGCGGGCGACATATTAAAGTTTGCCTCTTCAACGATACCGGTAAACATAATATCCATTTTTAAAACAGGCTTTTTTCGCGGGGCTGTAATGATTTTATATTTTACTTTTGCAGCTTCCACTGCCATTGTGAACCCTTTATTTTTGTTCTGCACTTCTATGTCCAGCTTCTCTGTCTTATTGGCCAGCAAGTTGTAAAACTTTGTCCGCTTCGGCCCGAGTTTCAAAGCTTTTTTATGCTCGGTAAATATATATGACCGGTTCACAATCAGCTTAGTACGATCTTTATCCGACCTGATAATGGGAAGAATGGGGTCAATTCCGGCTTCCAATATTCTTCTTCTTGCATCAAACAGATAGGTGGAAACGATATAGGCGTTTTCCACACCATTATTTGAAAAAAGGTTGGAAAGAGCACTGGAGCCGGACATTTCGGACTTGGGCTCAACTTTTAGCACTTTTTCTGCAGACGGCCTGCCAACCGCTACCCATGAGATCATTTGAATGTCCCTTCTTCTGAAAAAAAAGTCCATTGTATCTTTGAAATCCCGCTTCAAAATACCTTCCCCGAAAATGATCAGTTTTGTATGGCCAAAATCCAGTTCCTTGTCTACATGAGTTTTTAAAAAACGGATGGCACCGGCCAAAGACGATTCTTCCTTTGATAAATAAACATATTTGGTTCCCGTTTCTTTCAAAGAACCGGAAGGGACAGCCAGTTTTAGCGTAACCTTATACGGTTTCTTTTCATTGCCGGAGTAATCTACCCCGATCCCCAATACAAAAATCCGTTTATCGATATCTTTAAAGCCGCAGCTCGATAAGAAAAGAAAGGCGATGCCTATCATGAATGCTTTTAAAAACCGGGCTGTATTCATCATTTTGCCCTCCTTTTTATAAACCAAAGGCTAATAAAGAAAAGAAGACTAAAGGGCGGGATGAGATTATAATAATACTTGGAATATAAAAGCAGAGTATGCTCCGAAAGGGACCTTACCAACATTAAAGTGAGCATCCAAAATACAATTAAATAAAGATAAGGGGTCAAGTTTGTTTTTTTCCATTCAAACCGTTTAAACCAAATGATGTTCTTGCATGACTCAATGGCTACATGCCAATGGATCAAAAGATTCAGGAAAGAAATCGCCAAAAACAAAGGCAGGAACAGATACAGCAGACGTTCAATGATCCCGTACTTCATCCGGAGTGTATCACTGGTCGTAATGGCGGGATAGACAAGATCGTCTATATTTTCAAACCCGTTCAATCCTATCGGGACAAAATAAAGGGTTGCCAGGACGGCTGTCCCGATGGTGCCAATCAAGAACAAGTGCTTCCAGGTAACACGCGTACTTTTATGTGTAAACGCACGGTTTAGAATCACGATATTTGACATGCCGACAAATACAAAGGAGGCTGCCGAAAAAGCGTTATAGTTGGGAAGATGATTAAAATGCATGACAGCCTCCCTGACAAAATCCCATTCGAATTGTTCGCTAAAAAAGGCTTTAAATACGATAAAAATGACAATGGGCATCGTAAAAAAAATGACATTTTCCATTGTGTACAGGACACTTTTTGTGTTCATCAAAACAGCGAAAGAAACAATGATCAAAAAGCTGACGGCAATCCACGTGACCGACATGTCCGGTGTCAAAAATCGCTTAAGCATGAATGAATAGGTGACTAATGTCATAAGGCCGGCTGCAAACCAGATAAAGGCGATCAGCATGGTAAATGGCAGGTACATCCAGCTAGGAGTGTATTCCTTCAGCAATGCAGGAAGATCCTTGCCCGGAAATTGATTGAAAAAGTTTCCGTTAATGTAAATAAGGATCAAGCCGAAAAAAATGGCCAGAAGCATGGAAACGACCGCGCCCTTCATGCTTTGATCCAAAAGAATTTTCGGAACGGCCGAGATCATGTTTGCGGCCATGTTGATAAAAATCGAATAGTACAAAAAACGGTTCATGTCTCGTTCCCCTTAATCTCTTCTTGCCGCCCTTTATAGTAAAATTTTAAATAGGGCTCCCCGAAGCTCCTCTTATTCGTCAAATACATGACAAATCCGATGAAGCTCAGCATTAAACCGGCCATTCCCGAGATTGTGGAAAAAAAGAGAATAACATATCTGAACACCCTGATGGCAAGGCTCATCTCATTAATGGGAATGACGAAAGTGGAAATGGCTACTGCGGAAATCAGGATAATCATGACATGTGACGTTAAGGCAGCTTCCGTTACCGCAGTGCCCAGGATCAGCCCCCCAACCGTGGTGGCCGTTGCACTGACCGCTTTTGGGAGCCGGATACTCGCTTCTGTCAGCAGTTCCATAATGATCAACATGAATACAACCTCGACATACGAAGGATAGGGGACCCCGATCCGGCTGCCGGCTATGGACAGCGCCAATTCCGTTCGAAAGACATCAGGATTATAAGAAATGACGGCAACATATAAACCCGGAAGGGTCAAACAGTTGAACAGGCCGATATAGCGGAGCATGACGGCAAATCTGGACACCCAGTACGTATGATAGCTGTCTTCCGACGATATCATAAAATCAAAAAACACAGCTGGAGCCATGATCCCGTTAGAATCGCCGTCAAGAAGCAAAAGTACTTTTCCGCCGGTCAGATTATAGATCATGCGATCTGTCCGTTCTGTCATCATCATGCTTGGAAACAAGGAAAATCTTTTGTTGTTCAGCATAAACAGTAATTCCGAACTTGATTGAATGATATCCCTGTCAAGTGACTTGATTCTTTTTTTGATCTCTTTAAGAACCTTTTGCTTTACATCATTCTGATCATAAATCACCGCCAGTGATTGGTTTGATTTTTTTCCAATCGTCAGCATTTCAATCCTGAGGGACGGCTGATGGTAGCGCTGCCGGATCAAATTCAGATTCGTCATGAGGCTTTCACTCAAAGCGAGCTGCGGACCTTGAATCGTCGGTTCAATATTGCTTTCCAAAATCGTGTCATTACTTACAAGGTTCAAATCAAACAAAAGCAACGAGTCATTGACGTGGATCAAAACGCTGCCTTTTGTAAGCTCCAGCAAAATTTGCTCCTTGGATTCAATGTCGATCTGATTGGGCAGGGAAGTCAAATAAGCTTCCACATCCCCCATGGAAGGCAGCTCGAAAAAAGGCTTGATAATGTCTTGTTGCAGCCTCTGAACATCTACTACCGTCTTTATATATATGAGCATGATCCTTTTATTGTTGATTTCGAGCGGCTTATGTACAAAATCAAACGATGTGATCTTTTCCTTCACCCATTCGATCGTTTCGGAAGCAGTGTAAATAATCGGGATTTTTTTGCGCATAGATGTTTAATCTCCTTATGTTCAGCCCGTGATTGTGTATAAAAAATCCTGCGTGATTTGCGAACTGGTTTGCCGAAAGACCGGCTTACCATAGTTTGTCACGTCTCGGCATTATATATGCACGGACGAGGCGTGGGCAAATATTTGCGGACAGATATGATAGGGATCGTACAATGCATGAGGCGGATCGTATTTTGCATGAAGTGGATCGTATTATTATTGCATTTGAAGCGGGAAAAGCAACGGCCCTCCCAAGAGGCGCTTCCCTTTTCTCAAGTCCCGGGGCCTCGGCATTCGCCTCTTGTATGTTGTCAAACTGTTTTCCATTGACATCATATATGATTTTAACTATGATAAAAGTATGATGAAAAAAGAAAATAAACAACAAAGAGCCTATCGAATTATTAAAGCGAGAATTGTGGAAAAGGTTTATGCACCGGGCCAGAGAATTGTCATTGATCAACTGGCAAGGGAACTTGCGACAAGTTCCATTCCGATCAGGGAAGCGCTCCGCCAACTGGAAGCAGAAGGGCTGATTGAATACAAGCACAATATCGGTCCGGTCGTTGCGCCGATCAATGAGTCGGAATATTACGACAACCTCAAAATATTGGGCGTTCTTGAAGGATATGCTGCGTCATTGAGCGCTCCCCATTTTCCGGCGGCGAAAATCATGAAATTAAAGGAATTAAATGAGCGAATGAAGGAGGCGCTCGAAAACTTCGATATTTATTTGTTTGCAAAGCTGAATGCCGAATTTCACAAGCTGATCACCGAGGAATGCCAAAGCAAAATTTTATACGACACGATTGCCGGGGTTTGGAAAAAGCTCGATTCGATCAGGGGAATTGGTTCGACACTATATTCGGTTCGGGTGAAAGAGTCGATCGGGGAACATGAAACGATCATTTCCTTACTGGAAAAAAAATCGGATATAAAGGAGTTGGAAATGTTTGTTCGTGAGCACAAATTTAAAACAGCGGACGATTTCGAAAGACGCCGTTCGCTGAGAATGGAAACGGCCGGTGAGAATTAAGGAGCATGGGGATGCTCTTTTTTCCAAAATGGTAATGTAAGCGCTGCCAGTTTGCCGGCAAAAATGATTAAAAAGCATTTGACATAATATATGAAATCGTATATGATTTGATTGTTCAGAAAAATAATCCATAAAAAGCAGGAGGATGGGAAAATGTCTTATGAAGAAGCCCGATTAAGATTAAGAGGATCCATGGCTCCGGTTGTGACTCCGTTTCATGAAGATGAAAGCCTTGATTTGGAAACGTTTAAAAGTTTGATTGATTGGCAAATTGAAAATGGCAGCCACGGTATTTCCGTTACAGGAACAAGCGGGGAACCGAGCTCATTGACAGTGGATGAACGCCTGATCGTTATGGAAACCGCTCAAAAAGCGGTTGCGGGGAGAGTGCCATTCGTTCCGGGTACGGGCTCCGTCAATCACAATGAAGCATTGAAACTGACAAAAGCGGCACAGGAAATGGGTGCGGACGCAGCGCTTGTCATCGTTCCCTACTACAACCGCCCGAATCAGCAGGCACTTTACAACCATTTTAAAACAATTGCCGATTCCGTCGATATTCCGATCATTCTGTACAATATTCCGGGCAGGACAGCCGTCAATCTTGAAGTGGAAACGATTGCCCGCCTTGCGGAAGATTGCCCAAACATTATCGGCATTAAGGAATCAAACAAAGACTTTGAGCACGTTAACCGTGTTTTATTAAGAGCGGGGCGCAACTTTAATTTATATTCGGGAATCGAACTGCTTTGCTATCCGATGCTGGCCATCGGCGGTGCGGGCCACATCAGTGCCACATCGAACGTAGCGCCGAAGCAGGTTGCCGAAATTTACAACGCCTGGGCAGCAGGTGACGTTAAACGCGCGCAAGACATGCACTTTGAAATGATGGAATTAAACGACGTGCTGTTCAAAGATACGAACCCGGCTCCGGCAAAAGCGGCGCTTGGCATGATGGGTAAAATCAAGCCGGTATTGCGGAAGCCGATGGCCCCTCCTTCCGAAGAACTGCAAAAAGAAATTCGCCAAGTGCTGAAAAACTACGGAATTGCGCTAAAAGACGAAGTAAATGCCTGAAACGGGACGCCAATCGTTTAAAGGAAGGTGAAAATCTTGGAACAAAAAACAGCGGAAAAATCAGCTATCCGGAAACATGAAAAACAGCCTGATATTCAACAATATATCAATGGGAGATTCACAGAGTCGGAGAGCGGCGCCTGGTTTGACAATCACAGCCCATTCACGAACGAAGTGATCAACCGGGTTTCAAAAGGAAGCAAGCAGGAGATCGACAAGGCAGTGGCTGCGGCGAAAAAAGCGTTTAAAGAAGGCCCGTGGGGAACAATGAAAGTTTCCGAACGGATGAAATACATTGAACGAATTGCCGATCTCATCGACGAAGAAGCGGAAGAACTTTCATACCTGGAATCACTGGATACCGGGCTGCCCATTGCCCAAACACGAAATATGGCGGCCCGTGCGGCGGAAAATTTCAGGTTCTACTCCCGCATGGTACAAACGAGAATGCACGGCGAAGCCTTTATGCAAGACAGCGAGTTTGTCAATTACACGGTGTACAACCCGCTTGGCCCGGTCGGATTAATCACGCCTTGGAACGCCCCGTTCATGCTCACGACATGGAAAGTGGCACCGGCACTCGCAACAGGCAATACCGTGATATTAAAACCGGCGGAATTGTCACCGCTTACTGCGAACAAACTTGCCGAAATCATTCATAAGGCAGAACTTCCGGAAGGCGTTTTTAATATCGTCCATGGATTCGGGGAGACAGCGGGTGCTGCGCTTGTAGCCCACCCCGATGTGGAAGCGGTCTCATTTACGGGGGAAACGGTAACAGGTTCAACGATTATTAAAAATGCGGCGGATACTTTGAAAAAAACCTCCATGGAGCTTGGCGGAAAATCTCCGCTCATCGTCTTTGACGATGCCGATTTTGACCGTGCCCTCGATGCGGCCGTCTGGGGAATCTTCTCCTTTAACGGCGAGCGCTGTACGGCGAACTCAAGAGTGTTCCTGCACAAAAATATAAAAGATAAATTTGTCGAAGCGCTCAAGGAAAGGGTGCAAAACATTCAGATCGGTGATCCGATGGATCCCGCAACGCAGTTGGGACCGCTCATTGACAAAGGCCATTTTGAAAAAGTGAAAAGCTATATCGAAATCGCCAGGGAAGAAGGCTGTGAAGTCATCCAGGGGACTGTCCCCGAGGAACTGAAAGCCGGAAACTATGTGCCGGCAACACTTCTTCTTAATGCTACAAACGATATGAAAATTGCCCAGGAAGAAATTTTTGGCCCGGTCATGGCTGTTATCGAGTTTGAAACGGAAGAAGAAGTGATTGAATATGCAAACGACGTCAAATACGGCCTTGCCGGCTATGTCTGGACAAATGACATCAAACGGGGACATCGTGTTGCCCAGGCGGTCGAAGCCGGAATGCTTTGGATTAATGCGCAAAACGTCCGCGACCTCAGAATTCCGTTCGGCGGCATGAAAGCAAGCGGAATTGGGCGTGAAGGCGGACATTACGCCATCCTCGAATTTTACACGGAACCGAAAGTTATCCATGTTGCGATCGGCGACCACCGCATTCCCCAATTCGGAAAAAAGAAATAAGGAGAGTGAAATCCCATGCCAGCAAAAACAGGCAAACAATATATCGAGCGACTCAAAAAAGCAAACAACAATGTGTACATCCACGGGGAGAGAGTCGATGATGTCACCGAGCATCCCGCTTTTA
The DNA here is from genome assembly GCF_047228825.1 of Siminovitchia jepli. NCBI lineage: Bacteria > Bacillati > Bacillota > Bacilli > Caryophanales > Bacillaceae > Siminovitchia > Siminovitchia jepli. The sequence goes on along the minus strand of NZ_JBFEGN010000013.1, from coordinate 35,433 downwards.
AAAATGTCGTGCAATCAATGGCTTACCTGTACGATCTGCAATATGAAAAGCCGGAAAAAATGCTCTATACTTCCCCGACGACAGGAAATAAAGTGGGCATGACGTTCAAAGTGCCGGAAACAATTGATGATTTGATTGCACGCCGGGAAGCGATCCAGGAATGGGCCCGCACGTCCGGCGGCATGATGGGACGCTCCCCGGATTATATGAATGCCGAAGTCATGGCAGCCGGTGCGGCAAGCGACTTTTTCGCAGAAGGCGACCCGATGTTTGCAGAGAACGCCAAGAAGTATTACGAATATGCCCGTGAAAATGACTTGAGCTTGACCCATACACTGATTCATCCGCAGGTAAACCGCGCCAAAGCACAGGCGGAGCAAAAAGATGCGAATGTCGCTTTGCATCTTGTGGAGAAAAAGAGCGACGGCATCATCGTAGACGGTGTGCGCCTGCTCGCGACCCAAGGCGGCATCACAGATGAAATCATCGTCTTCCCGTCAACCGTCAACAAATCCGGCGCACAGGACGATCCGTATTCATTGGCTTTCGCCATCCCGAACAATACGCCCGGCCTGAAATTCCTTAGCCGCGAGGCATTTGATTATGGCAAAAATACGTGGGATCATCCGCTTTCCTCCCGCTTTGAAGAAGGGGATGCGGTTGTATCGTTTGAAAATGTGTTTGTACCTTGGGACCGCGTCTTCGTGTGCGGAAATTCTGCCATCTGCAACCGGACGTTCAAAGAAACAAATGCGGTTGTCCATATGTCACACCAGGTTGTTTCCAAAAATATCGTCAAAACGGAATTCATTCTCGGGGTCGCTTTAAGCATCATGGACGCGATCGGAATCGATCAATTCCAGCACGTACAGGATAAAGGCGCGGAAATCATGCTTGTTCTGGAAACGATGCGCTCCCACATGTATAAAGCAGAACACAATGCCAAGATTGACAAATGGGGCGTAATGACGCCGGACTTCGCGGCGCTTGATGCAGCACGCAACTGGTATCCGCGCATCTACCCGCGGCTTGTGGAAATTGTCCGCATCCTTGGCGCTTCCGGACTGATGGGCATTCCGACGCAGGCTGACTTCAATCATGAAGAAATCGGGCCGATTCTGGACCGGGGACTTCAAGGCAAGCATTTGAACGGCTATGAGCGGGTCCAATTGTTCAGGCTCGCCTGGGATTTGACACTGAGCGCGTTCGGTGCCAGGCAGATGCATTATGAATACTATTTCTTCGGAGATCCGATCCGGATGGGAATGACTTATTTTAACGGATATGAAAAAGAACCATATAAAAATTATGTAACAGAATTCCTGAAAAAAGATCAATCAGCCAAGCCGCATTTTATAAATGCTTAAGGGGGGAATATCATGAATTTTAATATCATTCGTTGTGCGAGAACGGTTTTGCACGTGACCGATCTGGAGGCATCCAGAAAGTTTTACGTCGATACATTGGGATTTATTGAAACGGAATCGGATTCCGGGAACCTTTATTTGCGGGGATTGGAAGAACACAACCATCACAGCATCCATTTGAAAAAAGCCGAAAAGCCCGCTGTGGAGGCGCTCGGCTATAAGGTGGCATCAGATGCCGACCTCGATGTCCTTGCGGACTTTTACACAGAAAAAGGATATAAAACGAAGTGGATCGAAGAAGGCGGGCAACGTGCCCTTGGCCGCGCCCTTCGCGTGCAGGACATATCCGGACTTCCGATTGAATATTTTGCCAAAATGGATCATGTCGAGCGCCTGCTGCAGCGCTATGACCTGTACAGGGGTGCACGCGTTCAAAGAATCGACCATTTTAACTGCGCGGTGCCGGATGTACAAAAAGCGCAAGATTTCTATATGAATGAGCTTGGATTTGCCTGCTCCGAGTATACGGATACGAAAGAAGGACAAGTGTGGGCAACATGGCTTCACAGAAAGCAAAATGTCCACGACCAGGCGTTCATGAACAGTGTGGGGCCGCGCGTCCACCATATCGGCTTCTGGCTTCCGGATCCGCTGGCACTCATCCATGCCTGTGACGTCCTGGCTGCTTCGGGTTACAGCAAGAGCATTGAAAGAGGACCGGGACGCCATGGATTGTCCAATGCCTTCTTCCTCTACCTGCGTGATCCGGACGGTCACCGCATTGAGCTATACAGCGGCGACTATTTGACGAGCGACCCTGATTTTAAGCCGATTCGCTGGGACATTGACGATCCGATGCGCCAAACGTTCTGGGGGCATGCGGCGCCTGACAGCTGGTTCAACGAGGCATCGACTGTTTTGGACGTCATCAGCGGGGAAGAAGTGCCGACAAAGCAGCCGACGCTTGAAAAGCGCAAGCCCGAATTCATCATATAAAGAATGGAAGTATTTGAAAAAAGGGGGAGTGAACGTGGAAGATCGCCTTTTTAGGACAGCCATGGGAAAATTTGCAACTGGTGTAACCGTTATCACCACAAAGGTGGGCGACACCGTTCATGGAATGACAGCGAACGCCTTCATGTCCGTTTCGCTGAACCCGAAGCTTGTCCTCGTTTCCGTCAGTGAAAAAGCAAACATGAACCGCCTCATCAAAGAGTCCGGGACGTTTGCCGTCAGTGTTTTGAATGAGCAGCAGCAAGATTTGTCCGCCTACTTTGCCGGCCAAAGCAAAGAAGAAAAAAACATCCGCTTTGACACCTTCAACGATATGCCGGTCATTCCGGACGCATTGGTGAATGTGACGTGCAACGTCCACCAATCGGTCATCGCGGGAGACCATACACTGTATATTGGTGAAGTGACCGATTTGCGCGTACAGGACGGAGAACCGCTCGGATTTTTTGAAGGCAAATATAAAAAAGTCATTTAACGCAGGATCCCGCCCGTCTTCCGCAAGACGGACGGGATATTTCTGCTGTAAAAAGGCGCTAGTCGCGAGTATCCGTTTTGAACTCGCAAGTAAATCGGAAAAGTTGCGAGTATTCGTATCTAACTCGAAAGTAAATTCAGAAAGTCGTGAGTAAACCGGAAAAAGTCGCGAGTATCCGTCTCGAACTCGATAGTAAATTCAGAAAGTCGCGAGAAAACTGGAAAAGTTGCGCGTATTCGCATCGAACTCGATAGTAAAGTCAGAAAGTCGTGAGTATCCGTCTCGAACTCGATAGTAAATTCAGAAAGTCGCGAGTAAATCGGAAAAGTTGCGAGTATTCGCATCGAACTCGATAGTAAATTCAAAAAGTCGCAAGTGAACCGGAGAAGTCGCGAGTATTCGTCTCGAACTGGATAGTAAATTCAGAAAGTCGTGAGTAAACCGGAAAAGTCGCGCGCATCGGTCTTGAACTCGATAGTAAGTTCAGAAAGTCGCGAGTATCCGTCTCGAACTCGATAGTAAATTTAAAAAGTCGTGAGTAAACCGGAAAAAGTCGTGAGTATCCGTCTCGAACTCGAAAGTAAATTCAGAAAGTCGCGAGTAAATCGGAAAAAGTCATGAATATCCGTCTCGAACTCGATAGTAAATTTAAAAAGTCGTGAGTATCGTCTCGAACTCGATATTAAAATTCAGAAAGTCGCGCGTATCCGGTTCAACCTGGAGAGTAATGGAGAAAATTTGGCCAGTCACCGCTGGCAACTTTGACAATGCAGGGTTTTTTTTCGGAATGAATGGATGCGGCTTTTTATATGAAATAAATATTTTTTTCCCAAAACCGAGGAGTGAGAACATGAGTTTTGTAAAAGCAAGCCTTCAAGGGCTTGGCGTTTGGGATGAGGTACAGGCTGATCTGGCCGGGGCAACGGTTGAACTGCACGGGAAGAAGCAGCCGGTTTCCAACGTATCCTGGAACCCGCCTGTTAATGGTACTGTCTACGGCGTTTTATTGAACTATCAAGGTAAGTACGATGAAGTAAAAGATCAATTCAATGAGCCGCCGTACAAACAGCCGCCCAAAGCACCGATCCTTTATATTAAACCAGCCAATACATTAATCGGGTGCAACGGTAAAATCCTGATTCCTGCCGGCGAAGAACAGCTTGAAGTGGGGGCAGCGCTCGCTGTTGTGATCGGAAAAACGGCGACCCGCGTTAAAGCGGGAAATGCCATGGATTATATTGAAGGCTACACGATTGCCAATGATGTCAGCATCCCGCATGAAAGCGTGTACCGCCCGGCGATTAAGCAAAAAGCCCGGGACGGATTTTGTCCGATCGGCCCATGGATCGTTGCCAAGGACGATGTTGCGTACCCCGGACAGCTCGACATTCGTGTTTTTATAAACGGCGAGCTGAAGCAGGAAAATAATACGCGCAATCTGATCAGGTCGATCCCGCAATTAATCGAAGACATCACGGATTTCATGACTTTGCAGCGGGGAGATGTATTGCTTGCCGGTGTGCCGGAAGGAGCCCCGCGGGCACGAAAAGGCGACCGTGTCCGCATCGAAATTGCGGGAATTGGCGTCTTGGAAAATAAGATTGTGCCGGAGGAAGGGGAAGAGGCCAAATGAGAAAAGCAAGAGTAGCATGCTTCGGTGCGATCCATGAAGCAGTTGAAAAAGATGGCAAGCTTGAACTGTTGGACGGCCGCCTTGTTTCGCAGGACGAGGTCGTTTGGCTGCCCCCGGTTGAACCGAGAACCGTATTTGCCCTTGGCTTGAACTATTCCGACCATGCCAACGAGCTGGATTTTAAAGCGCCTGAAGAACCGCTCGTCTTTTTAAAAGGGCCGAATACATTCATTGGCCATAACGCCCAAACACGCCGTCCGAAAGATGTCACGTATATGCACTATGAATGCGAGCTCACTGTTGTCATTGGAAAAAAAGCGAAACATGTAAAGCGTGAAGACGCCTACCAATATGTAAAAGGCTATACCATTGCAAACGACTATGCCTTGCGCGATTACCTGGAAAACTATTATCGTCCGAACTTGCGCGTGAAAAATCGCGATACGTGCACCCCGATCGGTCCGTGGTTTGTTGACGCTTCGGACATTAAAGATCCGATGAACCTTGCCCTCCGTACATATGTAAACGGCGAGCTGAAGCAGGAAGGATCGACGAAAGACATGGTTTTTGATATACCTTTTCTGATTGAATACTTGAGCAGCATCATGACACTTGATGAAAATGACCTGATCCTGACAGGCACGCCAAAAGGAACGGTCGACGTTGTTCCGGGAGACGAAGTCGCAACCGAAATTGAAGGACTCGGGCGGCTCGTTAATACCATCGTTGGCGATGAAGCTTTTTCGCTGTAAAGGGGGAGAACATCCATGCCTCACGTCACTGTGGAGTATACGGACAATATAAAAGGAGAAGGACGCATTCGCGAACTTCTGGAAAAAATCAACCAGTCTCTTCTCGAAAATGACGGTTTGTTCCCGATCGGGGGGATTCGAACGAGGGCGGTCGAGCTGAAAGATTACGTCGTTGCAGACGGATCAGAGGACGATGCCTTCGTCCATGTCACATTCAAAATCGGCGGAGGCCGTTCCGAAGAGCGGCTTTCCGCCGCCTGTGACAAGTTATTTGCCGTCATCGTGGATCATTTCGCCGCTTTATTTGAAAAAAGATACCTCGCCTTGTCAATGGAAGTCTCCGAATTTACAAGGCCGGCGTATAAAAAGAACAATATTCATAAACGGTATAAAACATAAACGAATCCCGTCCCGGTCCTGGGGCGGGATTCGTTATAAATCGTCATGATTGCCATGGCTTCCGCTCCTTTGATTGCTTGGCTTTTTCTGAAAAAGCACCTCCAAAATGGAAAAAATGCCTTTGGTGTTTAACCATGGGCCGATTGTGATACAGGATGATTGCACGGATTTTTCACCAGGAGGGCCTTTATGTTTACGTGGAATGATATGGTTACATTTGTTTGGGCATTTTTCCTGACGATGCCGGTTGTCGCATTCATCCATTCCGCCGGCCATCTGTTTTTCGCAAAGCTATTCGGGGGAAAGGTGAAAGTGGTTCTGGGCCGGGGCCGATTGCTCTTTTCGTTGGGGATTTTTAAAATGAGGATGCTGTACTTCGTTGACTGTCAAAGCTATTACGAAGATTTAAAGGTGAGCAACCGGATCACCCGGACGCTCGTTCATGCCGGCGGGGTCATTTTTAATCTGCTGTCCATTATGTTGGTGAATTCCGCCATTTCCGCAGGATACTTGCCGAAGCATATGTTTTTTTATCAATTCGTCTATTTTTCCCTGTATTATATTTTCTTTGACCTTCTGCCGGTCGAATATGGTGAAGGAAGGTACAGCGACGGAAAGGCGATTTGGAACATTTGGAAGGAAGGGGTAAAAGAAAAAGAAAAGAGCCGCTGATGCGGCTCTCTAACTTGCTGTTTTTTTTGATTCAATCAGATCACCAATCAGTATATATCGTTCCGGCGCGTCCCCGATATAACGAAACGGGTAGCAGGTTGTGACGGTTAAGGTCGGACGCGGCTTCGGAACGATAACCGTACGGTCGTCGGCATCCACGATGCGGACTTTTCGTATTTTATAAGTAAACTCGCCGGCGGATGTAGTCACGATCAAGAGATCGTCTTTCCCAACTTCGCCGAGTCTGCGAAATACCGTATCACGATGCCCCGAAAGCACGGAGTTGTCGTTTTCGCCAGGAAGGACACTCCCGGCATAATGGCCGACGCCTTTTTCCAGTTCGTCCTCATCCGTACCGTGGTAAATGGGCAAGGTTGCCTCCAGCTTGGGAATGTACAGATCTCCGATCTTTTCACCGGCAGCCGGCCGTTCATGATAAACGACTGTTTTTGTTTCTCTTTTTTTTACCACAGGCGCGGGCTTTTCAGGTTCTACCGCATCCGGCTCGGACCCCGCTTTTTCTGCCTGAAACAACATATACCCCGCCGTAAACTTGAAGGCATTTGTTCCGGAAAGCCATACCCCAAAACCAATCATGCCGACAGCGGCAGCAAGCAGAATGAAGCGTTTCATGTTCATTACACGCCTTTTGCTTTAAATCTGCGGAATAAGAAGGCTCCAAGAATAATGAAGGCAAATCCTGCAAGTGCATTCGGAATATAGTCGGAAGCTGTGTTTGGAAGCTTTCCGCCTTTCACTGTACGGGCAACCGGTGCTTTTTTGGCTGGAACCTTTTTGGCTACAGTTTTAGCAGCCTTTTTCGTTTTTTTCCCTGTTCCCTTAATCAAATCAGACCCGAACATTTCTTTTGTAATAAGCACGTCTGCAAGAAACTGGCCATCATAGGCAGAATATATTTTAATGAGCAAATCGGCTCCGTTAATATCGTCCATTTTGATTAAAGCGGAAAGCGAAACAGGTGTTTCAACTCCGTCTTTTACCAAGAAGTATTCGGCTTTCACCTGGAACGTGTTCAGCAGCTCCTCCCAAATGCTGAGCAATTCGGCAATTTGGGCGGCAGACAATTCACTGGCGCTTTCAAATTCGGGGAAGGCTTCCAATCTTTCGGCCAGGCTTTCCAATTTGGCTAAAAATGCCTCTTCACCTGTTTTTTCAATGACTTTGTCAAGATGGTTTCTTAACCGGTCAGCCTCGGCTTTATCAATACCGAAAGCGGAAAATGCCATAAGGATCTCTTGTTCCATTTCCGCAAGATCCTCTTCAGTCAACCCTTCGTCAAGCAAATCAGACACGACGAAGTCAAGGTCGTTGATAAACGTAAATTCATCCAATGACATGCCGTTTTCCTGAAGCAGCTGTTCCAATTCGGCTTTTGTTAACTCAAAGTCGGCAAGCAATTCTTTTAAATTTTCTTCATTGAGCGGGTCGCCAAGATAATCTTTTAAATCGGCAAGATCTGTGAAATCCTCCAGCGTATAATCATGGAATTCTTGCAAATATGTAATGAATTCTTGCTCGGACATGCCAATCTCTTTTAAATAGCTTTGAAACTTTGGATCTTTTGCATCCACGGCGGCAAAAGCGGCAAGCGGCAGCAAATTTGCAGCCAAGACCAGTGCAAGAATGACAGACAACCATTTTTTCAAGATATTTCCCCCTCTATCTATGAATTCAATTAATTATATTCCAAAAATCATTTGCTGAACAGCCCCAAAATATCGGAGTTTGGAACATTTTTTTAGGCCTTAGCATCAAATTAAAACAGATATATAACAGTTGTTGACAAACAAAAACTGTTATAATACAATATGATTAACATTTAAAAGGGAGGGCATATAAAATGATGCCAATCGAATTTTACAGAAACATTCCGGCCAAACAATGCTGTCAATGCGGAGAAGAGATGCACGAAATGCATGAATGCTATTTTAACGAGTGCGAGCGGTGCCTAAGCAAAACAGAGGAGTAACAGATGAATAAAACGATATTTGAAGAATAACAATCTGCCAGTTTCATAGATGGGCAGATTTTTCTTTTGAAAATGAAAAAAGCCGGCAGCGGAACATTCCGAAAGCCGGCTTTTTTTGCAAAGAAAGCACTTGCTAAGAAAATTTTTCTTCAAAAGAAGTTTTTCTGTTCCAGCCCCGACGGACAGGACGTCCTAGTACCGCCGGCGCCACAGAACGTGGCGACCTAAGGCGGACAGCGCCTAGCCCCCCGAGGTCATAAGTCAAAACATCCAGAGGAGGTGGGCTCCTCCGTGTTTCCCTTTATTTTCCCGTGATGGGCAAGGCACTTGCGCTTTTCTTATTGGCAATGTTTACAAGCGTTTCCCCCAGCCGTTTGACGTCCTCCCCGCTCGTTTCCCGCCCGAAAGAAATCCGGATAAATTCCTTTGCCTCTTTTCCGGCAATGCCCATGGCCGTCATCGTTTTCGACGGAGTTTGCAAGTTTACCGAGCAGGCGCTGCCCGTGGAGATCGCAAATCCGCGGCGGTTGCATTCCAGCATGACAAATTGGCCTTCAAGTCCTTTCACCCGCATGCCGACAGTGGAAGGCAAATCGGCATTGTAGACGATAAAAGTTGATTCAGCGGGTGCGAGCGATTGCATAAAAGTTTGCCGTAAATGGGTAAAGTGCTTTGTCCGCATTTCCATCTGTTGTATTGCTTTTTTGGCGGCAACAGCCATGGCGGCAATCCCGGGTACGTTTACCGTTCCCGGGCGGAACCCGTTTTCGTGTGTCGTCCCGGGATAAAAGGGTTTCCAGGCCAGGGCCGGATTTACGTACACGGCGCCAACCCCCTTTGGCCCGTAAAACTTGTGTCCCGAAATCGTCAGGCTGTCAACGAAAGGGGAGATTGTTGTTAAATCTGATTTTCCAAATGTTTGCACGCAATCACTGTGAAAAAGAATTCCTTTTTCTTTGCAGAGTCTCCCGATTTCTTCGATAGGCTGGATTGTGCCGATCTCCGGGTTCCCGTGCTGGATGCTTGCAACAACCGTGTCATCGCGGAGTGCGTCCCCAAAACAGTCCGGATCGATTCGTCCATCCGGCCGAAGCGGCAAATACGTGACTTCGTAACCGGCCTGTTTCAATTTTTCCATCGTATTTGCAACAGACGAATGTTCGGCCATGCCTGTTACGATATGCTTCCCTTTTTTTGGAGAGGCGGATAGCAGGGCCTGAATACTCAGGAAATTACCTTCGGATCCCCCGCTTGTAAAATAAATTCCATTTTTTGAAACACCGAAAAACCGGGCGAATTCCCTGCGGCAGTGTTCCAAAAGCTGACGGGCTTTGTCTCCGGCATCGTGAAGACTGCTTGCATTTCCGTAATATTCGGCGGAAGCTTTTAGATATGCTTTTTCCGCCTCTCCATCCAGGGGACAAGAGGCGGCGTAATCAAAATATTTCACGATTTTCCCGCTTTCTGTCATTATTTTAAAAAAGAGCTTGTCATAAGTGTAAATCTATGTAAATATATGTGTCAAGACAACTGTAAAACTAACAGGAGGAACCTCTCGGTGCGTTTTGTACCGTGAGCGAAGCGAAAGGCATGGTTATCATGATGAAAAAATCGGACGTCTTGGTGATCGGCAGCGGGGTCGCCGCTTTCAGGCTGGCGAAGAAAATTCGCGAGAATATGAATGTGATAATCATCACAAAGTCGACACTGAAAGATGGGAATTCTAACTTGGCCCAAGGGGGGATAGCGGCGGCGATCGGCAGGATCGATCATCCAAAGAAACATTATGTCGACACTTTGCAAGCAGGCCGGTACCACAACAATCGTGAAGTTGTCCGCGAGATTACGGAAGAAGCGCCAAGACTCATCCGCAGCCTTCTGGATGAGGGCTGCCCGTTTGACCGGGATGAACAGGGAGAGCTTGTGCTCGGAATGGAAGGTGCGCATAGTGAAAAAAGAATCGTTCACGGGGGCGGAGATGCCACCGGGATGACGGTTATGGAGCACTTTGTCTCCAATCTGCCGAAAAATCTTATCGTCTATGAAAATATGTTTGCTTATGAATTGATGATAGATTTAACAGGCGGGAAATGTGTGGGAGTAAAAGCCAAGGACGCAAACGGAAAAGTCGTACATTTTTTTGCGGAGCATGTGGTCATTGCAACGGGCGGTTGCGGACGGCTGTACAGCCATACATCGAACGCCAAGACCGTTACCGGCGACGGCATTGCGCTTGCTTACAGGGCGGGAGCCGAAATGACCGACATGGAATTTATCCAATTTCATCCGACGCTTTTATATGTTGGCGGACAGACGCGGGGGCTGGTGTCTGAAGCAGTCCGGGGGGAAGGCGGAGTCCTCGTCGATGACACCGGCCAATCGATTATGGATGGCGTCCACCCGCTTGCAGATTTGGCCCCGAGGCATATTGCCGCCCAAACCATTTATGGCTATTTACGTGAAGGGAACCCTGTTTATCTTGATGTGTCACGTGTAGAAAATTTTTCAAAAAGATTCCCGACTGTGGCAGCTCTTTGTGAAAGAAACGGAATCGATTGGAATGATCGGATTCCCGTTGCGCCGGGAAGCCACTTTCTTATGGGCGGCATTATGACTGATCCGATCGGCAGAACGAATATTGACGGACTGTATGCGATCGGAGAAGCCGCTGCCACCGGTTTTCACGGCGCGAACCGGCTAGCCAGCAATTCATTGCTGGAAGGACTTTTTATGGGACAAAAACTGGCCGAATGGATTAATGCGCAGCCTTTGGAAAAAGCAGATTTTTTATATGAAGAGCAGGAATCTGATCTGCCGCCTGATTCCCTTCCGGAAAAAGCAGATATCCAGCGGTCCATGATGAACCATGTCGGTATTGCCCGGACGGAAACCGGCCTAAAAAAGCACATTCGTTGGCTGGAAAGTTTTCAAATAAATCACTGGATGGAAGCCAATTTGGATCACCTGAAGGCAGAAGAAATAGAGCGTGTTTTTATGGGGATTGCCGCTTGGCTGGTGGCGGATTCCGCTTTAAAAAGAACCGAAAGCAGGGGCGGCCATTTTCGGCTTGACTATCCTTGTGAAAATAATCACGTTTGGACAGGAAAGCAAATCATACAACGCAAAAAAAGGATGGAACGAGATGAACAAATTAAAACTTCGGTTGCTACTTGAACAATTTTTTCTGGAGGATATTGGCGACCGCGATGTCTCGAGTCAAATCTTCGGAAACAAAAAAGGCCAAGTCGTTTTTATCGCAAAAGAAGATGGCATCTTTTGCGGAGAGGAAATCATCCGGACCGGGTATTTTCTGTTGGATCCTGCCATCGACGCGGACATCAGGGTGCGGGACGGTGCGCGTGTTGAAAGGGGGCAAGTACTGGCTGTCGCCTCCGGACCTGCCGAAAACCTGTTAAAAGGCGAGCGCGTCATTTTGAACCTCGTCCAGCGAATGAGCGGCATTGCAACCAAAACGGGCAAAGCCGTTGAGACCTTGCACGGGACAAGGGCAAAAGTATGCGATACGAGAAAAACAACCCCAGGCCTGCGAATGCTTGAAAAATACGCCATCCGTTGCGGCGGGGGTTCCAATCACAGATATGGCCTGTACGACGGGGCGATGCTCAAAGACAACCACATCGCATTTTCCGGATCCATTAAACAAGCGGTCGAAGCCGTCAGGGCAAGTGCTGGCCACATGATCAAAATTGAAGTCGAAACCGAAACGAAAGAACAAGTCATCGAAGCCGTCGAAGCAAAAGCCGACGTCATCATGTTCGACAACAGGGCCCCGGATGAAATCCGCGAATGGATCGGGCTCGTCCCGGACGGAATGATTACGGAAGCATCCGGCGGCATCACGATGGATAACCTCAGGGCCTATGGAGAAACAGGAGTGGACTATATCTCCCTTGGCTTTTTGACCCATTCGGTTTCCGCGCTTGATATAAGCGTGAAGGTATTGTTATAAGTATTGACCGCATTTCCGGCCGGAACGTAAACACCGCTGCCGAGCAAAATGCCCTACAATTTATGAATCGTCAATCAGTGTTTATTATTCGAGAATCGCAGCATGAACCGTCAATCAGCGTTTATTATCCGAGAAGCGAAGTTTATAATCCGAAAGACCACTTTTATTATCCGAGAAGCGAAGTTTATGATCCGAAAGACCACTTTTATTATCCGAGAAGCGAAGTTTATGATCCGAAAGACCACTTTTATTATCCGAGAAGCGAAGTTTATGATCCGAAAAACCACTTTTATTATCCGAGAAGCGAAGTTTATAATCCGAAAAACCACTTTTATTATCCGAAAAACAAAGTTTATAATCCGAAAGACCACTTTTATTATCCGAAAAGCGAAGTTTATAATCCGAAAACCCGCTTTTATTATCCGGACCGCATTTTGCCCGGACCGTCTGTAAAAATATCCGTATAGTTGGGAGGAAAAAAGTATGAGCATTTTCGAAACGTTAGAAAAACAGTCAAATGCACTGCCGGAAAATTATAGGAATATGTCAACGAAAGAGCTGGAGGAGCGAGTGCGGTCCGTTAAAGCCGAGCTGGGAAAAAAACTGTTCATTCCCGGCCACCACTATCAAAAAGATGAAGTGATCCAATTCGCCGACGCGAGAGGCGATTCCTTGCAGCTCGCGCAGATATCGGAACAAAACCGCGATGCGGAGCACATCGTATTTTGCGGCGTTCATTTTATGGCAGAAACGGCCGATATTTTGACAGCCGAAAACCAGAAAGTGTATTTGCCGGACATGCGGGCGGGCTGTTCAATGGCAGATATGGCCGATATTTATCAGACGGAACGTGCCTGGGAGAAGCTGACCGGCATATTTGGCGATACAATCCTGCCGCTCACCTACGTCAACTCAACAGCTGCCATTAAATCCTTCGTCGGCCAAAACGGTGGAGCGACCGTCACATCTTCCAATGCCGAAAAAATGGTTCAGTGGGCCTTCAGGCAAAAAGAAAGAATCCTCTTTTTGCCCGACCAGCATTTGGGGAGAAATACGGCGTACAATCTTGGCATCAGCCTCGATGACATGGCGGTTTGGAATCCGGTCACGGATGAATTGGAATATGATGGGCCGACTGAAAATATAAAGGTACTCCTTTGGAAGGGGCATTGCTCCGTTCACGAAAATTTTACAGTGAAAAATATAGAAGAAGTCCGCAAAAATCATCCGGACATGAACATTATCGTCCATCCGGAATGCAGGCGCGAAGTGGTCGCCCTTTCGGACATGGCAGGGTCTACGACCTATATCATTCGTACAATTGAAAAAGCGGAGCCTGGGTCAGCCTGGGCCATTGGCACCGAAATGAACCTTGTCAACCGCCTCATTCAGGAACATCCGGACAAGCGTATCATTTCGCTCAATCCCCACATGTGCCCGTGTCTCACGATGAACCGGATCGACCTGCCGCACCTTGTTTGGTGCCTCGATACGATTATGGATGGCAAAGAGCATAATGTCATTAAAGTGGACGAAAAAACAGCAGCCTTCGCCAAAATGGCCCTTGATCGGATGCTGGAACGGTCCTCATAAGAAAAGCGCAATCGACGTACAGACTGGAGTGCCTCTAACCGTGATAAAGGAAACATGGCAAGGAACGCAGGCTCAGGCAGCGACGTTCTCGAAAAAGCTTACGCTTTTTCTTCGGTGCGATGACGATGGTGTCGAAGCTTTTCTTGTCCTATCGCTTCACCATGTACTAGCACATCCTGTGCGTCGGAACCGATGTTGACTTATCGTAGGTAAGCCGCTTCTTCGAGTAACCATCCTGCAGCGTTGCGACGAGCCGAACGAAGCTTCCTCGAATATGCTTTGGGGCAGGAGTACTGAGGTGCGAGTCTCTCAGTCGATAGGCGCTTGCTGCCTTAGGTCGCCACGTCCTGTGGCGCCGGCGTGTACTAGGATGCCCTGTCGGCCGGAGCTAGGAATATCAATGAATGTAAGAGTTTAACACGCAATCATTTTAGACGATCGGTTCATTATGAATTGGCCCGGCAGGCCAATGCCATTGCCCGTGCTGGCGTTATTTCGCTGAAAACAATCAAAGGAACGGAATCCCATTACCGATCTTTTCGCGTATAGAATACCAATAGTCAAAAAGATGGGAGATCAATGACTAGACGCAATGGCTTTTTTGTCAGATTTTAACGTTGCATTCAAAAGTTCATTTTATGTAGCAAGTTATATTTTCTTTACACGTCAAAAAAACGCCGGATTCCGGCGTTTTTTCAACTAGGAAAACAAACGCGATAACGAAAAGGATGACGAAGCATGCCGATTTTTGCATGGTTGTCAATCCAGCCATCCATATGAAGATTTTTGACAAAGGGCTTCCCGTATATTAAGATAGCGTATTATTCGCAAATTTTTTAAACTGAGAGGAAGAATGCGGTGGGCAACCCCTTAATATTGCAATCTGATTTTGGTTTGGCAGATGGTGCGGTCAGTGCCATGTACGGTGTGGCCAATTGTGTGGACCCGTCCATTAGAATATTTGATTTGACACATAAAATTCCGCCATTTGATATATGGGAAGGTTCCTATCGGCTGCTGCAAACGATCGCATATTGGCCGGAAAACGCCGTGTTTGTATCGGTTGTGGATCCGGGAGTAGGAACCGACCGCCGCAGCGTCGTCGCCCGAACGGCTTCCAACCATTGGATCGTGACGCCCGACAACGGTACGCTGACTCACGTTCATAAAGACATTGGAATTACGGAATTAAGGCTTATCGATGAAACGGTTAACCGCCTTCCGAATTCCGGTGCCTCCCATACATTCCATGGCAGAGACATTTATGCTTATACCGGGGCGCGTCTCGCTTCAGGAAAAATAACATTCAAAGAAGTGGGTCCCAAGCTGGACCCAAGCGTTATTGTCATGCTCCCTTTTATGGACGCATACCGAAAAGACGGCAAAATTTATGGAATGATCGATGTGCTGGATGTCCGTTACGGCAATCTCTGGACGAATATAAGCAGGTCTGCCCTGATCGGCCTGAACATCGAGTATCAGGAAAGGGTATATGTAGCCATCAAACACAACTCCATCCTGGTATATGAAGAAAAGATGATTTACGGGCGCTCATTCGCGGCGACTAAAAAGGGAGAGCCGCTCGTATATATTAACTCGCTTGATAACGTGGCCGTTGCCATCAACCAGCAATCATTTGCCAAAAAATTTGGAATCGGAACGGGTATTGATTGGCGAATTGAAATAGAGAAGGTTTAGTTTTTTATAAACATCCGCTGTCTTGATCCTGAGTCCGCCCGGACAGGAAATACGCTCCGGAAAGCAAAGTTTACGCCCCGGTCTTCTGATTTTACGATCCGAACCATGGGTTTTATGCACGGGCCTTCCGAATATACGATCCGAACCATGGGTTTTATGCACGGCCTTCCGAATATACGATCCGAACCATAGGTTTATGCACCGGCTTTACGAATATACGGTTCGAACCCCATGGTTTTACGGACCGGCCTTCTAAATATTCGATCCGAACCATGGGTTTTACGCCCCGGTCTTCCGATTATACGAACCGAAAATCCGGCAGGCCCCAATAAAGCTCATTCATTCAAAAGGGGATGGCCCCTCAAAGGCCATCCCTTTCCTTATCTCTCCTCAAATATCTTTTTCACTTTATTCACGGCAATTTCCGAACCGCCCCGGCCTTCAACGTCTTCGACCATCAAGGCGACGAGCAGCTCGGGATTTTCGGGGTTGTAGGCCACGAAAAAGCCGTTTTCTTTTCCTTTCTCTCCTTGTTTTGCTTTTAACTCGGCCGTTCCGGTTTTCCCGGCGAGCGGATAACCCGGAATCCGTGCCGAACGTGCTGTTCCTTTCGGATCCTCGACGACTTTCACGAGCGCTTTTTGCAAATCAGCCGCCGTTTGTTCACTCATCACTTTTTCTTTCCAGACGGTCCCCGCTTTTTCCCCTTTGACCAATACCGGCTGAATCATATTCCCTTTGTTGGAAAAAGGTGTGTATGATGCGGCCAAATGGACAATGTTCATCTGGATCTGGCCTTGTCCGTACGCGGAGTCTGCCAAAGCTATATCAGAATTGATGCTTCCGATTTTCGATTGTTCCAGCGGGTATGCATAGGAAGGAATGTCTTCCTCAAACCCGAACGATTGCAGCCCGTCCGCAAACTTGTCTTTTCCGAGGTCAAGGGCCGCCCTAGCAAAATAAATGTTGTCCGATAAAATGAGTGCTTTTTCCAGATTGACCGGGCCGTTCACTTCCGTGACCCTGGTTACCGAATAGCCGCCCCAGGAAGAATCCTTTTTCCAGGACTTTCCGTTTATATCGTACGTTTTATTCCAGTCGATTGCACCTGCTTCAAGGGCGACCGCCGCGGTCACCGGCTTCATGGCCGAACCTGGTGCAAACCCCGCTTTAAACCGGGTGAGGAGCGGCTCCTTGTCGTTTTCTTGCAAAGCTTTCCACTCTTTTTTACTTGCGCCCAAAGACAGTACATTCGGATCAAAGCTCGGGCTGCTCACCAAAGCGAGTGTTTCCCCTGTCAACGGATGCAAAGCCGCGGCCGTTCCCGCTTCATCTTTTAATTCGTTATAAACGGACTTTTGCAAGCCGGCATCGATCGTCAATTGCACATCTTCCCCGTCTTTGACAGGCTTTTCCCCGAGTACGACCTCAGAGCCGTCTTCCTTTTTGATCACGATTTGGACGCCGTTTTCGCCTTTCAGCCGCTTTTCAAAAACCTGCTCCAAGCCCCTTTTTCCAATCACGTCGGTTGTCCTGTAGCCGGAACCTGCTTTTTCCAGCTCCTCCGCCGTAATTGGGCCGACATAGCCGATCAAATGGGCGGCAGCTTCTCCAAGCGGATAAACCCGCGCCTCAACGCTTCGGTTATCGACAGAAGGAATGCTTGTCACTTTTTCCAGCAGCTTTGTATCGTCTCCCGGTATTTTTTTCAATGGGACAAAATGTTCCGGCTGGACCCAGGATGCTGACAGCTCTTTTTCAATTTGCTCAGGTGCCATTTTCAGCAAATCAGCTACTTTTTTAATAATTTCCTCTTCCTTGCCTTCCATTTTTCCTGGAATGATCCCGACCTCTGACACTTTTCCCGTAACCGCAAGGCCGATGCCATTCTTGTCCACAATATCCCCACGCTTCGCCGGTGTCATGGCAAGGCTGATTTTATCGCCCTCTTTAAGTTCTGGAAAAATAAACGTCGTATCCCAGTTTACATACCAGTTTTTTTCGTCATCCCGTTCTTCTTTCGTCAGCACCGCTTTATGGTCAAAAGCAATCTTGCCTGCAATACTTTCCATTTTAACGGAAAAAGGAAACTGGACTTTCCCGTCTTTTTCCTCGACCTCTTCAGGCGGCGTAAAGGTTACTTTTACATTTTTAATCTCCAAATCTTCGTATATTTTTTTATATCGATTCGTAAAATCCTCCTTGGAAACCTTTTCCTTGGCATCTGCAGAAAGATAATCATACATCTTATCAAAATGCTGGCCGTTCCATTCATCAACATACGCAGCAAACCGTTCCTCCGGCTGCGGTTCCTTGTTGCAGGCTGCCATGACAGCGCCGGCCAGCAATACAAACAACATCACGATCCATTTTTTCATCACGCATTCGCCCTCCCTACTGTGTCATTTTAACATTTTAGGGGCTCGAAAGCAGGGAAAAATGATTTCAATATGTTAAAATATATAATATTGATAAAAGAAAGTAAGGAGAAGAGCCATGGAAAAAACACTCATTTTCGGACATAAAAACCCGGACACAGATTCTATTTGTTCAGCGCTTGTCTATGCCGACCTGAAAACAAAGTTGGGCGAAAACGTGGAGCCCGTCCGCCTCGGCGCGATCAACGGCGAGACGGAATATGCGCTCAACTACTTCAATGCCGAAGCGCCTCGTTTGGTTGGCACGGTGGCCAACGAAGCCAAAAAGGTGATTTTGGTCGACCATAACGAACGCCAGCAAAGCGCGGACGACATCACAGAAGTCCAAATCATGGAAGTCATCGACCATCACCGCATCGCCAACTTTGAAACGAGCGACCCGCTCTATTTTCGTGCGGAACCAGTCGGCTGCACGGCAACGATTTTGAAAAAAATGTACGAAGAAAACGGAGTGGAAATTGAGCAGAAAATCGCCGGACTCATGCTGTCTGCGATCATTTCCGATTCCCTGTTGTTCAAATCCCCGACATGCACGGAGCGTGATGTCGCTGCCGCAAAAGAGCTTGCGGACATCGCGGGTGTCAATGCAGAAAAATACGGTATGGAGATGTTAAAAGCCGGGGCGGACGTGAGTGGAAAAACGGTGGAAGAATTGCTTTCATTGGACGCGAAGCAATTCCAGATGGGACAGGCAAAAGTGGAAATTGCCCAAGTCAATGCCGTTGGCGTGGAAGACGTGCTTGCGCGCAAAGCGGAAATTGAAGCAGCGCTGGAAAAAATGGTCGCAGAACGTGAGCTTGACCTTTTCCTCTTTGTTGTAACCGATATTTTAACAAACGACTCAACTGCCATTGCCGCAGGCAAGGCAGCCAAAGCGGTGGAGCAGGCCTTTAACGTCTCCCTTGACCAAAATCAATGTGTGCTCAAAGGCGTCGTTTCCCGGAAAAAACAAATCGTTCCATCTTTGACCGACGCACTCAGCAAATAACGGCTGGATAAGCGGGCTTTGTTGTGGGGTCAAAAGATCTTATACACAATTCAACTTAAAGGGGTAAGTTCATTTTGAATGTAGCTTATTTAGGGCCGAAGGGAACGTTCTCGGAGGAGGCAGCCCTTCGTTATTTTCCGCCCAATGGCATGGAACTTGTCATGTACGACAGCATCTTTGACGTGATTGAAGCGGTGGCGGAGGGAGAAATGGATAAAGGAATCGTCCCGATTGAAAATGCGATTGAAGGGACGATCACTTTAACAACCGACGGACTGGTCACAAACGACGTTTGGATTGAAGGGGAAGCGATTTTGCCTGTCGCGCTTCACCTGTTAACGGTCGAAGGAGCGGATGTGGACGAAATTCGCGAAGTATGGTCCATCGCCCCTGCACTGGCGCAATGCCGGAATTTTACAAGAAAAATCAATGCGAAAATCAAACATTACAGCAGTACGGCCAATGCGGCCGAATCGCTTTTAAAAGCAGGCGACAAACACGCCGGTGCGATCGCATCCGAGTGGGCGGCCAAAACATTCGGCCTGGAGATTGCCAGAAGAAATATTCATGATTTTGAAGGGAACTCGACAAGATTTATCATCATTTCGAAAGAACATGCCGAAGTGCCCGATGCCTCGAAATCGATGCTTCTGATTACGCCGATGGAAGACCGTCCTGGGTTGCTGGCCATCATCTTAAATGTCTTCTCGTCGCTTGACATCAACTTGTCCTGGATTGAATCCCGGCCGACGAAGAAAAAGCTCGGGACGTACCGGTTTTTTGTGGAAGCGCAGCTGGGCGCGCACGAAGTCAACTTGAAAAAAGCCATCTCCATTTTAAAAACGTATGGCCATGACGTCCGGGTGTTGGGCAGTTTTCATTCCAAACAACTGTAAAAGAGGTGCTCTGATGAAAATTGAAGTGTGGTCGGATTATGCCTGTCCTTTTTGCTATATCGGAAAGCGCCGCCTGGAAAAAGCTTTAGAACAGTTTCCCCGCCGCGAACATGTAAAAGTGGCGTTTAAAAGCTATGAACTCGATCCGGAAGCCCCGCGCGACACTGAAAAAAGCAATCATGAAAGGCTGGCCGAAAAATACGGAATGAGCGTGGAGAAAGCGAAAGAAATGGAAGAAAATATCCGTCTGCAGGCAGCGGAAGAAGGCCTGGATTTCCGGTTTGATACATTGATTCCAACCAACACGTTCGATGCCCACCGTTTAACCCACTTTGCAAAGACGAAAGGAAAAGATCAGGCGCTTGCGGAAAAGTTGTTGCACGCCTATTTTACGTCCCAACACCTTGGCGACCATTCTGTTCTGGCGGATATCGCCGCAGCATCCGGCCTTGGCCGCGAAGAAGCGCTGGCAGTGCTCAAGGATGAATCCGCATACGCGGAAGAGGTCCGCCACGATGAAAGAACGGCACAGCAAATGGGTGTGCGCGGTGTGCCATTTTTTGTCATCAATCAAAAGTATGGCATATCGGGAGCACAGCCAACAGAGACCTTCCTGAACGCCCTGCATAAGGTGTGGGAGGAAGAACAGCAGGTCCCTGTGCTTGCAGGATTTGGGAGATGAAGGTGCAGCTTGCCGGGATGGCAGCTGTGACATGCCCGAAAAATAACATGAAAACCGGTTCTCTGAAGGGAAAACCGGTTTTTTGGCGGATTAAAACATAGTTGACGAATCGGAATTATATGATTTATGATGAGATCACAAATAAAAAATTCAAAGGGGAGAATTCAAATGGCTCAGGCAGCGAAAAGCAGACGCAAAGAATTAATAGATCAATTGACGGCCATTGGCATCTTAAAAAAAGAAAACCTTTTAGAATTATCCTTATCGGAATTGGAAAACGAATACCGAAATATTCATCCGCACAGCGGTATCAATTCAATTCGTTGGATCCGCAGGAAAAAGTAGGCTAGGCTTTTTTTTCCCGAATCCTTGAAGCAAGCTGGACAAACACCTCGGCAAAAACGAGGCCCATCGCGATCGCTCCGGAAATGATAAAGGCTTTGGAAGCAAGCGGAATCGCGCCCGAATAATCGTTGCTCACGATATGGCGCATCGCGTCATAGGCCGCGCCGCCCGGAACAAGCGGGATAATGCCGGCAACGACGAAAATAATGATTGGTGCCCTGTAATACTTCGTCATTCCATGGCCGGCAAGCGCTACCGCAAAAGCCCCGGCGAACGATGCCTGCACCGCATCGATTCCCTGATCGGTCATGATGCGAAAAACCATCCATCCGACCGTACCGCAAACGCCGCACGAAACCAAAGATTTTCTCGGGGCGTTAAAAATGATCCCGAAACCGGCCGCCGCGATAAAACTCATCACAAATTGCGTTAACATATATGACATCGAAAAGACACTCCCCATGAAAAACGTACAATATCACCAGTCGACGCAGCCCATAAACGTCATCGCTAAAATCGGCCAACCCTATACGAAAAACGAAAATACGACCGCGACGCCGGCGCCTATGGCAAACGCCGTCAAAAACGCTTCGGCTCCTTTGGAAACACCCGCCATAAAATGTCCCGCCATTAAATCGCGGATGGCATTCGTAATCAGCACCCCGGGAACGAGCGGCATGACGGAAGCGATAATGATTAAATCAAGATCACGGCCTAGTCCAAGCCGCACTGATAAAACAGCCAGCCCGCCAATGACAAATGCCGCGAAAAACTCGGCAAACAATTTTACTTTCGAAAAATAATGCGCAATCAGCAAAATGATAAACCCGGCTCCGCCAATGAATGCCGCGGGGAGATAGTCATTCCACGTCCCCTTAAACATGAGCAAAAAACTGCCGCTTGCCAAAGCGGCTGCCACAACTTGCAGCCAGGCAGGAAATGACAAACTTTTTTCATCGAGTTTTTTGAGCATTTTATGTGCCTCATCCAGGTTGATCTCACCTTCAGCCATCCGTCTGGAGATGCTGTTGACGAGGGCAATTTTTTCCAGATCAGTTCCTCTTTCATTCACGCGTGCAAAATGCGTTGAAGACATCGCTTCAAGATGAAACATGACAACGGTCGGCGTTACGAAGCTTTGGCTGTTTGGAAATCCCGATGCTGCCGCCATCCGCGTCATTGTATCTTCCACGCGGTATGTTTCCGCTCCGGCCTGCGCCATCATGCGGCCCGCCAAAAGACAAACATCAATGAGCATTTGTTCTTTTCCCATCAACGCATTCCCCCTATTCCCCGCCTTATTTTACCATACGCATCAAAAAGTATTGACAATGCAAAAAAATTTTTATATGATCAAATACAATCATAATGCACGGCAATGAAGAAGAATAGTACCCTGCGTGACACTGAAGAGAGCCGGTGGTTGGTGCAAACCGGCGTGAATGCGCAGGGGAATGGGCTTCCGAGCTTCCAAACCGAACCCTGCGGGGCGTAGGCTTTGGCGAAAATCCCGTCGTTACAAGGGAAAAGGCATGAGATAATCATGCTGTGGAGAGAACTGTTTATCAACAGTTAAAAAAGGTGGCAACGCGGTCCCTCGTCCTTTGGATGAGGGGCCTTTTTGTCTTCTGGATGGCAAGGAATAACATATGGCAATCGCGTTGAGCAAGAAGAGTACGTTTGGGCACTTTCGGTACAGAGAACCGGTGTTGGTGGGAATCCGGTACGAAAGTCCAGACGGAATGGGCTTGCGAGCTGTTTCCCGAACGTCAGTAGGGAAACACGGGGATTCCGCCGTTACATGGATAGGGCATCGGAAGTTCACTTCCCGTGCCTGAAATGAGATGGAAAGCACGCTTTCCAATACGAGGTGGCACCGCGGCGAATGTTCGCCCTCGAACAAGCATTGATATGCTTGTTCGGGGGCTTTTTTGTTTTAAAAAAATGGAAAAGGAGAATCGGCATGAACAAAACAATTCAAACGGGAATGAAAATGAAAAAGTTGAACGGAGATGTTTTAACGCCCATCACGGTATTTTTACGATTGGAAGGCACGAAGAAATTTTTATTGGAAAGCTCCCTGAAACATAACGAGCAGGGCCGCTATTCTTTTATTGGCGTCAATCCGATTATGGAAATCATCGGTAAGGGAGATCAAACAAGCATCGTTTCAGGAAAAGGGGAAGTGGTGAAAATAGAAACGGGGCTTCCGCTTCAGGTTCTGCAGCGTACACTGCCAAAAATAGAGCTCGATGTTCCGTTTCCTTTTTACGGAGGTGCAGTAGGCTACGTCGGCTATGACGTCATCCGGCAATATGCCGAAATCGGCGCAGAATTGGAAGACGAAATTGGCATGCCGGACATTCACTTTATGGCGTATGAAGACGTCATTGTTTTTGACCACCTCGCTCAATCCATCTATATTTTGGCCATCAATCTGGATGGAAGCCGTGGGGATGGACAGTTGGAAGCGAGAATCGGGGAGCTGGAAAAGCAAATTTTCCAAGGCCATGCCGATGAAACATTGGGAGAGTGCTACATCGATTTCACACCGCAGATGGAAAAAGAAGAATTCATCCGGCGCATCGAAGCGGCAAAAGGTTACATCCTGAAGGGCGAAGTGGAGCAAGTAGTCCTTTCACAAAGAATGAGCGGGGAAGTCAAGACCGATCCGTTTCATTTTTACAGAGTGCTGCGAAACTCCAATCCTTCGCCGTACATGTTTTTCGTTGACTTTGAAAAGTACGTCGTTCTCGGATCCTCTCCGGAAAGCTTCCTCAAATCAAGCGGCAACAAAATTCAAACGAACCCGATTGCCGGCACAAGACGGCGGGGACGCACGGAAGAGGAAGACCGTGCACTTGCGGAAGAACTCATCACGGATGAAAAAGAACTGTCCGAACACCGCATGCTTGTGGATTTAAGCCGGGAAGACATGGAAAAAGTATGCGTCCCCGGAAGCTTTGACATTAAAAGTTACATGAAAATAGAATACTATCGCCACGTCATGCACATCGTCTCGGAAGTCGAAGGCATTTTGACTGCGGGCCATTCCGGGCTGGATGCCTTAATCTCCCTGCTTCCCGCAGGAACCGTGTCCGGCGCCCCGAAAGTGCGGGCCATGCAAATCATCAACGAACTTGAAGACGCAAAGCGGGGAGTATACTCCGGCGCCCTCGGCTACGTCAACGCCAACGGCGACGTCGACTTCGCCCTTTCCATCCGCTCGCTCGTCATTAAGGAAGGGCGTGCCTACCTTCAGGCCGGCGCCGGCATTGTCCACGATTCCGTACCGCGGCTGGAATATAAAGAGACGATCAATAAAGCGCGGGGATTGCTCAGCGCAAAGCCTGTGTAAAGAGGAAGGGAGCGTTCTTGCCGCTCCCGCCTTGGTGGGAATTTTTATTTTTCTGTTATAAAATGATCCTGCAT
This sequence comes from Siminovitchia jepli, assembly GCF_047228825.1. Classification (NCBI taxonomy): domain Bacteria; kingdom Bacillati; phylum Bacillota; class Bacilli; order Caryophanales; family Bacillaceae; genus Siminovitchia; species Siminovitchia jepli. The sequence goes on along the minus strand of NZ_JBFEGN010000013.1, from coordinate 11,089 downwards.
GAAAAAATTGATCGGGGGGGAGTCCAGTGAGCTACAAAAATACTTTTATTGCCATTTCTGAAGATTCAACGGCCCATTCAGGTGTTGTGCCTGTTCCGAGGAATGGGAAGCCCACGATTGCTTCCATTCAATATGATTTGATCAACAATAATCCCTACAAATATACACAAGAAGATGTACAATTCAAAACGTATTTGGTCAAGAACCAAATTGAATTAAATGAAACGGAAGAAATGCGAAAACAATTTTTCGCAAAGCCGCAGGCTTGTTTCAGGGCCTCTCCATTAGTGAAAAAGTACGGGTGGGGAATTCACTATGATGAACAGGGAAAAATCGCCTTATTCAGCGTGAACAGTGAAGAATATAATAGATTTCTTCAATTGGAAAATGTGACCGTCATCAAAGGCATGCGCTCGAAAAGGAAATAACATCGCGGACGATCCGGGTCTTTCAAAATATGATCCGGAACCCGCGGAATCCGCTCCGGCACCGCCGAAATACGACCCGGGTCTTTGAAAATATGATCCAGAAACCCGCAGAATACTCTCCGGAATTCCCGGAATCCGCTCCGGTACCCCGGGAAATACGCTCCGGCTCCCGCGTAATACTCTCTCTCCAGAACGACCGGAAAATACGCTCAGACCGCACATAAAAAGGGAGCGATCCAAGTCCCGCTCCCAGCCTTATTTAAACGAGGAAAAACGCCAATACCGAAATCAAAACAGAGGCAACGCCCATGGCCATGAGCGGCTTCAATGCCTTTGTCATTACATCCTGCAGACTGACGTTCAGGCCGAGTCCGACCATGGCTGCGGTCAGAAGCCATGTCGTTCCGCTTGAAACAAAGCTCATGACGCCTTGCGGCACCACGACGACAGATCCGAGCACATAAGTCCCGATCACGCTCATTGCGATAAAGCCAATAAGGAATAACGGAAAATCCACTTTGGCGTTCCCTGTTGAATCTTTTCCCGATCTTGACTTGACCCAATATACCAATATGAAACATAGCGGCACAAGCAGGAAAACCCGTCCCAATTTGGCCAATAGGGCCATTGCCAAAGCTTCCTGGCCACCTGGGGCGCCTGCCAGCACGACGTGGGCAATTTCATGCAGGCTCATGCCGGTCCACGCTCCGTACTCCGCGCCGGTTAACGGCAAAATTGGCCGCAAAACCGTATACACAATGCCGAAGACCGTTCCGACAAGCGCAATGATGCCCACGCTGATCGCCGTGTCTTCATCCTTCGCTTTTATAATCGGAGCCACCGCCGCAATCGCGGCCGCCCCGCAAACTCCCGTGCCAACACCCAGAAGAAGCGAGATGACCGGGTTTGCCCGGAGCCGCTTCGCGAACCATACCGTGAGCAAAATGGCTGCCGTAATAATACCCGCATCGCGAATCAGCAAACCAAGCCCATCCTGTAAAACGGTATGGATATTCAATTTTAATCCGTATAACACAATGGCTGTCCGCAACAGCACTTTTGAGGAAAAAGTAATTCCCGGACGCAATGCTTCCGGGTATCCGAATATTTGCCGGAATACGATGGCTATGATGATCGCGGCTGCCATTTGGCCAACCAAACTGAAACCCGGAATCTTGGCAAGCAAAAACCCGAGCAATGCGATGAAAAACGTAAAAGCAACTCCTCCTGCCCACAATCCGAAGGAAGATCCTGTCTCCTTCCGCTGTTGCAGGGGATCTTGCATTTTTTCCAAACCCATATGAATCCATCCTTCCTACTGATCTCCTAATGTAAGGATAAATGAATATTGTGCATAAGAAAAATAAATGATTATAATAACGATAATAAGGATTTTATATAACATGGGGGGAGTGCGAGATGGATCAGTTGTTGGAAGTATTTGCCGCCGTTGCCGAAAAGAAAAATTTTTCACGGGCGGCTGAAGAACTGCATATGACGCAGCCTGCCGTCAGCCAGTACATTCAGGCGCTCGAGCGGGAGATCGGAACGCGGCTTCTGGAGCGGACGAATAAATACGTGAAGCTCAATAAAGCAGGTGAAATCGTCTACGACCACGCGGTGGAAATACTCGGCCTTTATACGAAAATGCAGCGTCTCGTCGATGATTTGACGAACAAGACGAGCGGGCCGCTGACGATCGGTGCGAGCTACACTTTTGGCGAGTATATTTTGCCCCATGTCATTGCCAGGATGCTTGAACAATACCCGCTTGTCACGCCCAGCATATCGATCGGCAACACGCGTGACATTGCAGAATCCGTTTTGAGACACCAGCTGGATGTCGGCATCGTCGAAGGCGATTTCCACCATCATCAGCTCGTGATTGAACCGTTTGCCGAAGATATCATGCACATTGTCACGGCGCCGTCCCACAAGCTTGCCAGGCTGGAAAAAGTCACGCCTGCCGATTTGGAACACGAAACATGGATCGTCCGGGAAAAAGGATCCGGAACGAGAACCGCGGCGGATAACATGCTCGAATCCCTGAACATCTCTCCCAAAAAAATGATGGAATTCGGAAGCCTTCAAATCATTAAAGAATCCGTAGAGGCAGGTCTTGGCGTCAGCCTGCTCTCCCAGTGGGCGATCCGCAAGGAACTTGCCATGAATACCCTGAAAATCGTGGGCGTCAACGACCTTCCTTTTAAAAGAACATTTTCGATCGTAACGTCTTCCCCCTATAGAACAAAAGCGTTGGACACGTTTTTGCATTTTGTCCGGGAAGTATCCGGAAAAACAGCAATATAGACAAATGTCTCCATCATACGACCATTGTTGATACACAGAAACATGGTATAATAAAAATTGGTTTCAACCTGCCATGAAATGAATGGAGTTTAACATGTCAAAAAAAGTGGAAGTTTTAGGCGTTGAATTTGAAAATGCCACCCAAAAAGAAATGGTGGATTGCATAAAAGACCGCATAAAACAAAATAAGAAAACATTCATTGTTACAGCAAATCCCGAGATTGTCATGCATGCCCAGCGGGATCCCGAATACAAGAATACGCTCCGGTCAGCCGACTTCATTGTACCGGACGGGATCGGGATCATCATGGGAGCGAAAATGCTGAAAAAGCCGCTGCAGGAAAGGATTGCAGGTTTTGACTTGATGTCTGATTTGCTTGGAGTCGCCAACGAGGAACGCCTGAATGTTTTCTTTCTTGGTTCCCGGGAAAATGTCATTGAACAGGCCATTGCCAATGTAAAAAGAGATTACCCTCATGTGCAAATTTGCGGCTTTCATCATGGCTATTTCCAAGGGAATGATCCCCGGGTCGCAGAAATGGTAAAAACGTCAAACCCTGACCTGGTTTTTGTGGCCCTTGGCTTTCCGAGGCAGGAAAAATGGATCCGGACATATTTAGATACTTTTGAAAAAGGCATCTTCATGGGTGTCGGCGGGAGCTTCGATGTGTTGGCAGGCGCCGTCAAACGTGCCCCCAGCATATGGAGAAGGCTCAACCTGGAATGGCTCTACCGGCTTATCAAACAGCCGTCCCGGTGGAAAAGAATGGCCTTTTTGCCCCTATTCATTTTAAAAGTCGCAGGCACAAAAAGAAGCCGCTGAAAACCGGCCATTTTATTTAAAAACTATCAAATTCAAAGATTAGTTGAAATCCGAATCATATAAAGATATGATATACTGGAATGAAATGCGTATTTTGCTGAAAAGCAACGATAAAGGAGGGGTGCCAATGGAAATGCTCTATGTAATCCTTTGCTTGATTGCTTCAATCTTTTTAACCCCTTTTGTTAAAAAGCTGGCGTTGAAATATCATATAATTGATAAACCGAATGAACGAAAAATTCATCAGACCAATATGCCAAGGCTTGGCGGCCTGGCCATATATGCCAGTTTTATCATCGGGCTCCTCATATTCAGGCCGCATGATGAAAACATGATTTATCTTGTCATCGGCAGCTTGATCATCGTTGCAACCGGCATACTGGACGATATTTTTGATTTGGCGCCGAGGTACAAGCTTTTGGGACAATTGCTGGCAGCCGGGGTCGCGGTAAGCGGAGGCTTCGATCTTGAATTCATCAACCTTCCGTTTGGAGGAGAGCTTGAATTTGGCATTCTGAGCGTTCCGATTACGATTCTTTGGATTGTCGGCATTACTAACGCGATCAACCTGATCGACGGCTTGGATGGCCTGGCGGCAGGTGTTTCATCCATTGCCCTTGTCACCATCAGCTTGATGGCCTTCTTGCAGGGGGACATTTTTGTACTTGCGATCGGTCTCATGATGTTGGGAAGCACACTCGGTTTCCTCGTGTACAATTTCCATCCGGCAAAAATTTTTATGGGAGACACGGGCGCGTTGTTTTTGGGTTATATGATTGCCCTGCTGTCTTTGCTCGGATTTAAAAACATTACCTTTTTCTCATTGATTATCCCGGTCATTATTTTGGGGGTGCCCATTTCAGATACATTCTTTGCGATCATCCGCAGAATTATCAACAAAAAACCGTTGATGGCACCCGACCAGCTGCATTTGCATCACCGCCTGCTGAATTCCGGTTTTTCACACCGCCAGGCCGTTCTGGTCATTTACGGGGTAGCCGTCATGTTCAGCCTGGCAGCCGTCATTTTTTCGATGGCAACGGTTTGGGGATCGTTGCTGTTAATCGTTGTTCTGTTGATCGGTATTGAAATATTGGTCGAAATTATCGGGTTGGTCAGCAAAGATTACAAACCACTCCTCCGAATTATCGGAATGAAACAAAATGATCGTCCAATCGATCGAAAAAGAGCATGAGGCTGATGGTATGTAATCAGAATCATGCTCTTTCTGTTTGATTGACGAAAAGGGCGAAAACCGGCGTATCGGACACCGGATTCAATGCAGTAAGACTCCCGCCTTCAATTTCCAGGCGGGAGTCTTACTGCTGGCAAAAAGCCCGATTGATTCGGCCAGACAGGATGTCGATCACTAAGGCCTTCGTTTTATTGAGGTTCGCAGACGATGAGTGCGGCAACTTCTGCCAAAAGCTTCACTTTATTCCTCTGAATTTTGCGCCGGTGGATTGGCTACTCCGGTCGTTTTCGCCGGTCCAAGATCCAAATGGGCTCTCAATTTTTCTTTGACTTCAGCCAGATTGGTTTCATCCAATTGATAATAGTAAATGTTTTGGCCGCTATTGTTCATAATCCGGGTATCCTCGCCGGACAGTGTCAGCGTTTCTATGTCCAGATTGCCGGATACACCGTAATCAATCAATGCCTTGATTTCATCAAACGTCAAATCCGTTTTCATGTTTTCCCCGATCGCATCAATTACTTTGCCGTATTTCGTAACGGAAGCTCCCGAAGCAGCCTTTTTTGCGATCGCCTTCATGATTTCCTGCTGGCGCTTTCCGCGCTCGATGTCATTATCAAGCTTTCTCGTCCGCGCCAGGGCAAGCGCCTCTTCCCCATTCAGCGTTTGCAGGCCTTCTTCCAAAGTAATGGCATCAGCTTTGTCTTTTGAATCTTGCTCGCTGAAGGCATACGGAACATCCACTTCAATGCCGCCAAGGGCGTCAACAATTTGCATAAACGCATCAAAGTCAAGTCTTACGTAATAATCAACCGGAATACCGAGCAAATCCTCGACCGTTTCGATCGTCGCCCGTGGTCCGCCATATTTGTGGGCATGATTGATTTTCGTGGAATAGCCGACTTCTTTAATGTATACATAAGAATCACGTGGAATTGTCAGCAGCTTCACAGACTTTTCCTTCTCATTCAATGTCGCAAGCATGAGCGCATCCGACCGGGCATTGTCACTAAAGCCGCGCTTGCTGCTGTCATCAATTCCAATAAACAAAATCGAAATATTATCAATATTCGGGTCCACCTTTTTGTCCCGCAAATCCGACTTTCCCCGGGCATCGAAAAAAGACGCCCCCATCATATTCTCCGCTTTTTTATATAAATATGTACCATACGATGCGCTAATCGCTGCAATTAAGAGCAGGGGAAAGACTATAAACCAAAATACCCGCCTTTTCCGCACTTTCTTCCGATTTACTGTTGAATGATGTCGTCCCATATGGGTAGAACTCCTTTTTCATTGAATGGTTAAAATATGCCTAAACTATATGATACTATTTTTTTCTTTATACGTAAAATGTATTTTGGCGATGATGATTTCCTTTATTGGCAAAAACATTGCTAGAATAGCAATGTTTTTGTCGAATTTTATATGATAAAAAAAAGAAAAGACCGGCTTGGTAACCGCCAGTCTTCAAAATGATTGTGCTGTTCTTTTTTCCTGTCCATACAGAACGCCGATTAACCGTTCGCTTGAATGTCCGCCCGAATATTCATTCCATTCATCTGCAAAGCCCCGTATCCGGTTATAATCATAATCCCCATTTTGTATAACCTTCACGATTTCCGCTGTATGTTTAACGATCGGCCCCGGAACAAGCCCCTCATACGGCTCCCAAAAACCGCGTGATTCCGCATATTTTTCCAAATCATAGGCAAAAAAAATCATCGGCTTTTGGAGAAGTGAGTATTCAAACGGAATGGATGAATAATCCGTAATCAGTATATCCGTCACTACTAACAATTGCTGGACGTCAGGGTATTCCGAAACGTCGAATACAAAATCCGGATATGTATTGGCAAAATCAACACGTACGGCAGGATGCAGCCGCAGCAGCAACACGTAATCTTCTTTTAGCTCTTTGTACATTAGTTCAAGATCCAGCTCAAGCCGGGAAACATGCAGCTCATCGTCCCTGTAGGTGGGCGCATATAAAATCACCTGTTTCCCGCGGATTTCCGGGAAGTTCATTCTAATGGAATCTGCTGCTTTCTGCATGGCCGTTTCATTGAAAAAGAAATCCGTGCGCGGAATACCCGTCCGTAAAATCCTGTTATCATCAATGCCGAAGCTTTCACAAAAGATGTCCGCCATTTTCTCGCTTCCGACGACAACATGGGTGAATTGGCCATACACTTTTTTAAAACGTTTTAAGGCTCGGGGTGAACGACCCGCTATGGAAGGATCCTTCAGACCAAACTGCTTGATGGCGCCTGCGGCATGCCAAAGTTGAATGCAAGTCACATTTCGCCTAAATGGTGCAGCGGCCAAAAATCCGAAATAATTATCCACAAAAATATGGGTTGACGTGGCGAGGTGATAAACGGAGCGAACCCAAGCCATTAAATTCCTCGGCTCAAAATCCAAAACAAGTCTGTCTGGCCGATCTTCAAAATCCACTTTACACTGCGAAGTTTTTAAAATCACAACGGGATGGGCCGTTTGCTTCTCAAGCGCATGCAACGCAAACAAAACATTGTCCCCAAACGAAGCAACGAAAGTTGTTTTCTTCTTTTGGGGACATAAAAGAAAGATGGAAAATAACGTGCGAAATACGAGCAGGTAAATCGTAATCGCTGCTTCTCTAACCATTATTCACTTGATTCAAATCGTTCTTGATCTTCGTTGTAGAAATCCCGACCGTCCGCGGAAGATAAACCACTTCGCAATACTCCTTCAAGAAGTCAAACTTTCCTTCCCAGTCATCCCCCATTACAAACACGTCGACATTGTGCTTCTTTACGTCTTCCACTTTCTGCTCCCAATTATGCTCGGGAATCACTTCATCCACATACCGAACCGCTTCCAAAATCGCCTTGCGCTGCTCAAACGTGTAATACGCCTTTTTCCCTTTCAGGGCATTAAATTCATCCGTCGAAATCGCTACGATCAAATAATCCCCGTACTCCTTGGCACGCCGCAAAATGTTAATGTGCCCGGTATGAAGCAAGTCGAACGTTCCGTAAGTAATGACTTTTTTCATTATGGAAACCTCCGTAAAATAATAACAGTCCTTTGCAAATATATACTTTACACTTTACATTAATAAACTTGACCTTTTCAACATTTATTGATAAACACAAATTTTATTATACTAGATTCAATCATAAAAAAACACCATATGTTCCAAATCGATTGAGAACATATGGTGTTCATCTGAACTTATTTTACATCTATAAATTCCGCTCCGTCTTTTCCGCCATTTACCCACACTTTTTGATCTTTCCAATACACTTGTAACCATTCATCTTGACGAACAATCTTGTGATCCTTGTCCAGGACGGCAGCTATGAGACGATCGCTTATTTTGCCTAAAATTTGTCCATTGGGTGTTTCGTGGGCATAGAGATGTTTTGACGTAAGCTCCAAAAGATTCAGTAACTCAACATATTCTCCATTTACCCAGCCTTCTTGTTCATCATAGTTAACCTTATACCAGCTATCACTGGCTTCAAGAATTTCCAGTATTGTATTACTTGGGATTGTTAATACAATAATGTTGCCATCTTTTGTATCAGGTGAACTCTTTAGGCTTACGTTGATGTCTTCGGCTGTCTTTATAACACCATATACTTTATCGGGCACCTGATTTTCAAGGTTACTAGAAAGCTCTTCATCAATAGAAGGCTCTTTATCGTCAGAAGGCCCTTCAGTATCAGAAGTCTCTTCGTCATCAGCAGGCTCTTCAGCATTAGGAGACCCCTCAGTGTCAGCAGGCACTTCAACATCAGCAGGCTCTTCGGCCTCAGCAGGCACTTCAACGTCAGAAGGCTCATCGTCATCAGCAGGCACTTCAACGTCAGAAGGCTCATCGTCGCCAGCAGGTACTTCAACATCAGCAGGCTCATCGTCGCCAGCAGGCACTTCAATATCAGCAGGCTCTTCGGTATTGGAAGGTTCCCCAGATTTTTCTTCAATGCCTATTTTTGTACCATCTTCTGATGATGGAACATCCTTATGATTAGGAGATTCTGTGACCATTTTGTCATTATTAAAATCAAAGGTTTCAATCGAATGCGAATCACGTAGAAGTGAACGATTGAGTAATCGTGTTGCAGGCTTTTTCGTTGGTCCTGGCTGGTCAATAAAGGCAGGTACATCAAATACCAAGGTGAAATGATCCAAAGTATCGTATATCGCTGCAATTCTGCCCGTTTGAAGAACTGCCCATTGCACGTGTGTAGCGTACTGGGGATGTCCCGGGCTGACGGGATTCCATTTCATTTTGTAAAGTGTATCCTGCCCGCGGCTTATATAGGTATATATGCTCGATGCACCGCCGATAATCGAAGCAGATTGTGAAAACCACCCTTGATCAAACGCATACTTTGCTCCGCAGTCGATAGGGCATGTGTCATTAGCGCCATAACCATACATATTATATACCGTATGGGCGGTTTCAGCCGTTTTGGCAATATTACCGTTTTCATCTCTCGTTACTTTTCCATTCTTATCAACCGGTATGCCATTTGCCAATGTTGATCTTCCATTTCCTGTTTCATGTAACGCGTGAGCGATTAAATAGGCCTCATTTATTTTATATTTTTTGCCTGCTTCAATAAATGCTTGGGCCTGTCCTTCCAAATTCCCTTTGCCCTTCAGTATTTTTTCATTTACTTCTTTTGCATTTAATCCAACTGGTTCCGACAAAACCAAAAACTGATAATATTCCGTAGTACCCCTTGAGAAATTTGCGGGGTTGGCATAGTATTCAACTTCCTCACGGGTTGCATTAATCAATCCGGCCCCATCCGATTTTGCCCTTCCAGGGTACATTTGAACATCTGTCATGTGCTTAAAAGAATAGTTGTATTTCGTTGTTATGAAAATATCTTTCGTCGTGACATCATTCACATGTATATACCCGGTACTTTGTTTGCCATTTACATAAACTGTTGCCTCATACCAGTTTGCAGAAAAAGTCTTAAACTTTAAGTTTGAATGTTTAGGATAACTTTTAAGTGCAGCTGATTGGGCAGAAACATTCGAGTACACTTTTGTCGGGCTTTTTAAAGCTCTTCCCTGTAAACTTTTTGGATTGGCCACGAGCTCATCCACGTCATTTTTATGTATATATCCGATAGTAGCTTTTCCTTTAATATACACTTTTGCCTGATACCAGTTATTGGAAAATGTTTGATATTTCAAAACGGTACCAAGTGAATAGGATTTCAGTTTGGATGAACTGGTTGAAGCTTTTGAGTATACAGCAGTTGGACTTTTTAATCCGACGCCTCTCAAGCTTATTTGTTTTTGGTTCGCATTTTCAACGTGGGATTTATTGATGTAGCCATTTTGGCGTTTGCCGTTTACGTAAACAGTGGCTTCGTACCAATTCGTTGAAAATGTTTTATACTTTAGGATGGATCCTGCAGGATAAGTCTTCCAGGCAGCATTGGTCGAAGCATTTTTATAAACAGCAGTTGGATTTTTTTGTGCAATCCCATTTAAGGCCTCTTGATTTCCAACGGCATTTTCAACCTGCTTTTTTTGAATGTAACCCGTTTTGGGCTTACCTCCAATATAAACAGTTGCTTGATACCAATCACTGGTAAATGTCCTGTATGTCAGGACAGAACCTGCATTGTAAGATTTTAGCGGCTTTGAGCTTGTTGAAGCCGTCGGATATACATGTGTTTGATTTCCAAGTGCAATTCCTCTTAAACTGGCATGATTGGATACAGCTGTTTCTACATCACTCTTGTGAATATAACCGGCATTTTTTTTGCCGTTTATATAGACTACCGCACTGTACCAATTTCCGTTATATGACTGATACTTTAAAATCGATCCTGCAGGATATGATTTTAATATATTGGAAGTTCGGATGGTACTTTTATATACGTGTGTAGGGCTTTGAATGGCAATTCCCGACAAATTGCTCTCAGCATGCGCCGTGTTTGCCTTAGCTGCTAATATCATGATCACCATGCACAGGGACAGAAAAACAGGAAAAGCAATAAATCGTTTGTAGTAATAAATAACTATAATACCTCCTTCCAAAGTAATGGATGAATCGTCATTTCATGAATGGTTCACATATATTTATCGGACTATTTCCCCGGAACTTAAGTTGTTTTTAAAAGTTTAATAGTTCTTTTTAATTTAGTAATATTTAACGCAGGACTATTGTTTGATCCGGTTTTTGGAACCTGGAAATCGTTATAAGGTAAGCGTCAAATAATCCCCACCTGTTTTTAGATGGGGATTTTATATATGCTTTATTTAGATTTATTTGGAACACGGCATTCCTGAGGGAGTGTCGATGACCATGGG
>NZ_JBFEGN010000139.1:0-5988 GCF_047228825.1 Siminovitchia jepli | reverse complement strand
TCCGTTACGCCCTGAATATCGACAACGTCCCTTCAAGCCCCACTCTTCGCCAACGGCTGGACCAGGCTGCCTTGGCGAACGATTGAAAGAGATCTTGCTGGAAGAGTCAGTAAACCTCATCCGGCGTTTAAATATATCCATTTAGCCTGTCTATGCGAACGATACGCCATATGTCCCTTTGGATATGGATGACAATATGAAAGTTTGCTTCGAGAACAAAGTGGGCTTATCATCAAGCGAAACCCGTGAAAAGAACCCTATGATGATATGCTCCCCCTTTTATTCCCGTATTCCAATGGGGGAGCATCATAATACGCCCAAAGTTAATGGAGAAATTCGTTTCGAGATTTTTTAACCATACATCTCAATCCTTCCAAGTGGGAATTCAGCCTAAGTGCTGACGGATTTTAGTTTTTAATATCCAGCATTTTGGAAAGCCATTTCTATAACTCTACACTTTCATTTTGCCTAACCTAGCAATCAGCTATATTTTTAATATGCTGTCCATCCACCATCTACAAATAGGGTCTGTCCGGTTATATAATTTGATAAATCAGAGGAGAGAAACAAAACAGCACCCACCAGATCCTTTGGTTCTCCAGTTCGATTGGTTGGAATTCTTGATAATATTTCTTTTTTCCGTTTTTCATCTTTAAAAATAGATTCTGTTAAAGTTGTTTCATAATAACCCGGCGCTACTGCATTTACTTGAATATAAGGGGCCCATTCGACCGCCATGGATTTTGTAATTTGAACAACAGCACCCTTTGAAGCTCCATAAGGCCCCATATTCGGCAATCCCAAAACAGAGGAAAGTGAGCCAATATGAATGATTTTCCCCTTTTTTTCTTTAAGCATTTTCTTAGCAGCATACTGTGATAAAAAATAAGGTGCTTTTAGATTGGCATTCAACACTTTATCCCATTCTTCAAAAGTAGTGTTTAAAATGGGATTTCTTAAATTAATTCCTGCTAGATTGATGAGTATATCAATTTTATCTTTCTCTGAAAAATGATTGCAAACCTTTTTAATGCCGTTGTCATTAGATAAATCAGCTTGCAGCCATTTGATACGATCAGAAAAAGGTTGTGCGGTTTTTTTAAGTTTCTCAAATTTGTTTTGATTCGTCCCAATTACGGTTAACGCCCCGCCTCTTTTCAATAGTTCAAGGCTAATTTCCTTTCCTAAATCTCCAGTACCACCACTAATAACTATCTGTTTATTTACAAAATCAAAGTCATTAAATTCCATTCTTCTCAACCCTCTATATGCCAAGATATGATTTTTTCAAGTCCTCATTTGTCATGATTACTGATGGGTCACCCTCTATAGCTATTTTCCCATTCTCCATTACATAGACATAATCGGCAATTTCAAGAGATAAATGAACGTTTTGCTCAACCAGCAAAACGGTAGTTCCCATTTCTTCATTTATTACTTTTACGGTTTTAAGCATGGTTTGTGTTAGTAAAGGAGATAGCCCAAGAGATAATTCATCAATCATTAATATTTCGGGTTCTGCCATAAGAGCACGGCCAATCGCAACCATCTGCTGCTGACCTCCACTAAGAGTACCCGCATGCTGATTCATTTTAGCTTTAAGGTCCGGAAATATTTCCAATACATTTAGCAAATTTTTTTGCATGTTATGTCTGGATCGCTTTGAAAAGGCTCCTAACTCTAAGTTTTCCCTTACAGATAAAAAAGGAAAAAGCTTTCTTCCCTCTGGTACTTGAATGATCCCTGATTCTACTATTATATTGGAATCAAGTGTATCGATCCTTTGATCTTTAAAATATATTTCACCATTCCAAGGAGGAATAACTCCCGATATGACGTTAATTGTTGTACTCTTTCCTGCCGCATTTGCGCCTATTAAAGCTATTAATTTACCTGAATTAACAGTTAAATTCACATCCCATAAGACTTGAACTTCACCGTAGCCGGCCTGCAAGTTGTTAATTTGCAACATTGGCATCTCCTCCAAAATATGCTTTTATAACGAACGGATCATTGGTGACCTTTTCCGGAGTTCCCTCGGCTATTAACTCACCATGATGCAAGACAATTAGGCGGTCCGCCAAATTCATCATTGCTGACATAACATGTTCGATCATAATAATCGTTACTCCTGAATCTTTGATTTTCCGAATGATCGGCAGTGAATCCTGTATTTCAGCAGGATTTAATCCGGCAAGCACCTCATCCAACAATAACAATGAAGGTTTGGTGGACAAAGCCCGCGCTAATTCAAGCCTCTTTTTTTCAGCAAGAGTCAAATGAGATGCAAGAATATCGTCTTTATGTTCCAAACCCACTTTATTTAAAATATCAATTGCGTGTCTCTCCACTTCTTCCTTCTTATGGTAATGTAAAAAACCCCCAATCATAACATTCTGTAAAACTGATATCTGGGCAAAGGGTTTTACTACCTGGAAGGTTCTTGCTATTCCCTTGTTACATACTTCATTTGGTTTTTTAATATTGGAGATATCTTCACCTTTAAATACGATAGATCCTTTTGTAGGGATTAAATTGCGGGTGATTAAATTAAACAGCGTTGTTTTGCCTGCTCCATTTGGTCCGATGACTCCTAGTATTTCATTCTCATTTACATCAAAAGTGACATCATTTACAGCGGTTAATCCCCTAAATTCTTTTGTCAAATGTTTAACTTTTAGTAGGTGACCCATCAACGCTCCCCCCAGCATGAGAAATTTTTATTTTTTTTGTTCTTTTCTTTTCAAAAAACGCAATAATGCCTTTAGGTTGAAGCATGACTACAATAATTAAAACCAGACCATAAATAATCCCGCTAATACCCGGAATGGAGGCTCCCAGGGAGCTTGTGAGATATTGATTAATAGGGACAATTAAAAGACAACCAAGAAATGGGCCCCATACCGTTCCCAAGCCGCCAATTATGGCAAACACCACAATACTGACTGACAATGAGAAATCGAAAGCAGTGGAAGGATTAATGAACATATTATAGTGGGCATAGAATACACCTCCCAAAGCTGTAAGAGAACTGCTTAATAGGAAGGAAATCATTTTATATTTTAAAGTTGGCACTCCCAGAGTTTCAGCTGCCTCTTCATCTTCTCTTATAGCTGTAAACATATATCCCATTTTAGAATTCTTAATCCAAATACTGATCAATAAAGCTATAATAAAAAAGATTAAGATAATATAATAATAAGGTTTAGAACTTGCAAAGGTCATATTTGCCACAGACTCATTATATTCCATAAATATACCGACACTTCCCCCAGTCAGATCTTTGAAGTAGACCGCCAAAAGGTACATAATTTGCCCTATTGCCAATGTTGCCAATGAAAAGAAAGGACCTTTTAATCTAAATGTGGGAAAACCTACTATCAGGGCAAAGATGGCACTAATCAAGATTGCCGGAATGATGTTTAACCAAGGAGACATTCCATGGTTAGCATATAAAATGGTGGTGGTAAAAGCTCCAATCCCAAAAAACACAGTATGACCAAAGGATAGCTGACCAGCAAATCCCCCCAGGATATTCCATGCTGTAGAAAGTAAAGCGTATAGGTAAATCCAGATGATAATATTTAAATAAAAATCGTTATTTATAACCAAAGGCAATAAAAATGCAATAACTAACAAAGAGGCATTTCGAAGTTGAATGGGTTTCATTTAAGGCCCACCTCCTCTGAGTTTTTACCAAGCCCCAATATTCCAGAAGGTTTTATTAATAAAATTAAAAGGAATAGAATAAAATAGGCAACTTCACTAAGTGCAGGTTCGTAAAGGCCAACCAAGGATTGTAATATTCCAATAATAATTCCGCCCAAAAATGCACCAAGAATGCTCCCCATGCCACCCAGTACCACGATTACAAAAGACAGTAGGACAAACGATGTTCCCACGCTTGGATAAACCGAGTACATGGGGATTAGCAGCCCTCCTGCAAAGCCCACTAGAGCCGAGCCTATTCCAAAAGCAATGATATACATCTTCTTCACAGAAATCCCCATTAACATCGAGGCAGTATAATTTTGGGCTAGAGCGCGAATGGCTTTACCAGTAAATGTAAATGACAAAAACGCCCACAGTAGAATAGATAAAATAATTGAACTAAAAAATGCAAGTAGCTCAGGCATTCCAATCGTCAATCCCATAAAACCAACAGTACTGTTTTGCATTGGAGTTTGTATGGAATAATAATTGGCACTAAAAATCATTAATGCTACATTTTGCAAAATGATGGATATTCCTAAAGTTAATAGAATTTTAATATTTGCAGATGATGTTTGAATCGGCTGGACTAAAAAACGCTGAATGCTCACCCCAAACACAAACATAATTAACGCAACTAAGATCGATGAAATATATGGATTAATACCCCCAAATTGAAACATCAAATAAGCCATGTACATGCTGATCATTAAAAACTCACCATGAGCAAAATTGATGATTCTGATCGTTCCCAGGATTAATGTTAGACCCATAGCGATCAATGAATAAATTCCTCCCAACAAAATCCCATTCAATATGGTTTGAAGGACATACATATGCTAAACCACTCCTTTGTAAAACAATTGGAGGGATGGAGGAATTCCTTCATCCCTATGATGTTATGACGATCTTGTGTCTTACTGCCTTTCTGCAGAAGCAGCCTCTTTAGGCCACACAGTCACTTGTTCTTGGTTCTGATATTGCGTGGCAAATGGCAAACACAGTGTGTTTTGTCCATTCTCATCAAACTTGACTCCCCATCCGGTTGAAGTTGTTCCGTTCTCAATTTCTGTTTTCAGGGCTGCTTCACGAATTTTATCAGCATCGAGTGAATTTGCTTTCTCTAAAATTGAAAAAGTAACCTCTGCACCGTAGTAATTTGTTAAAGAGTGTCCGGATAACGGACTCTCACCATATTTTTCCTCATACTTTTCCATGTATTCTTTTAGGCCGGGAGTAACTTCAGGATTAACATTATACTGGGTGAAATCGATGTTATATATACCGTTTACAGCATCTCCGACAGACTCTTTCAAATTTGGAAGCGAATACCCTCCGCCTTGTCCAATAAATGCTTCTGGTTTAAAGCCAAGCTTGTCCATGGTTCTTACAACAAGTATTGAATCATCAATATACGATACACCAATCACTACATCTGGTTTCGCTTTTTTCAAGGAAAGAATTTGTGAGTCTACAGATTTCACTGTGCCCATATTATAAGAAACGACATCCACCACATTGACCCCTTCATTTTCAGCCAATTTCATAAAGTCATCTTTAATGGATGTCCCCCAGTTGCTGTCTTCATGAATAAAAGCTACCTTAATATCAGAAATTTCTTTGTTCCATTCTGCTGCCAAGTGTTTTATAAAATTCATATCACTTTCCGCATACATATAAGATGGAGGATTCGTTCTAAAAAGGTATTTGCGCCCTTGTTCCGTTATCTCATCCGAAACAGAACCAAGCTCAAAATATGGAATTTTCGCCCTGTCAGTGACCTGTGAAGCAATTGGAACAAGTGTACTTTCAAATGAGCCCACAACAACATTTACCTTTTCTTGCTGCACCAATTTTTGTGCCGATGCCATTGCTTCGTTAGAACTTGGCGTATCCACCGGAATCAGTTCTACTTTCTTTCCATTAATGCCACCGCTTTCATTCAAAGCATCTACTGCTACTTCAACCCCCCGGAGACTTTCCTTTCCAAGCAAAGATAATGGGCCCGACAATGGATAAATCGCTCCAATTTTAATAGAACCAGAATTTTTATCCGCCTTGGACTCCTCTCCGTTAGAGGATGAGTTTTGTGACCCACAGGCCGTCAAAAATATCAAAGATAGAATTAATAAAACAGATATAAACCTTATCTTTTTCATTTTTATAATCATTCCTTTCGCTACGCTCAAGGCACAACACCGCATGAAAATGAAGCGTTATGCCTTTTATCTTTCGTTTTAAAGTAGTAATCTATTTTTGAAGGAGCCTGTATACACT
>NZ_JBFEGN010000138.1:0-6121 GCF_047228825.1 Siminovitchia jepli | reverse complement strand
ATTCGACGACTATTTTTATTTCAGAACGCGAGTGGCAAACTATTGATCAAAATAAAGGTTGTTCAGTAAGCCCTAATTAATCAGTGACTGGAGCGGTGCAGGAATGCGCCCGCCGCGGCGGATGAATTTTTCTGAACTAAATGGATTAACCCCAAGAACTGGCGCCCGCCCAAGCAGTCCGCCAAATTCGACAATATCACCTTCCCGCTTTCCCGGGACCGGAATGACGCGCACCGCCGTCGTTTTCTTATTGATCATTCCGATAGCCGCTTCATCTGCGATGATTGCAGCCAGCGTTGCAGGCGAAGCATCACCCGACAAGGCAATCATGTCGAGCCCAACCGAGCAGACACAGGTCATGGCCTCCAGTTTGGACAAGGTAAGCGCCTGGTCCTCGATGCCGCGGATCATGCCCTCGTCCTCACTCACGGGGATAAAGGCGCCGCTCAAACCGCCGACATAAGAACTTGCCATCGCCCCGCCCTTTTTCACTGCGTCATTCATTAAGGCAAGAGCTGCGATTGTGCCATGAGTACCGACCCGTTCAAGGCCGATTTCTTCCAAGATTTCAGCAACGCTATCATTCATGGCGTTTGTGGGAGCTAGCGACAAATCCATGATTCCGAATGGAACTTGGAGACGATCTGCCACAACCCGGCCGATCAGCTCTCCCGCTCTTGTTATTTTAAAAACAGTCTTTTTAATGACATCTGCCACTTCTCCAAGATCACCTTCCGGATGGCGTCTCAAAGCATTTAACACGACGCCCGGACCGCTAACTCCCACATTCAGCACTGCCTCCCCCTCGCCAGCACCGTGAAAAGCGCCTGCCATAAACGGATTGTCCTCGACAGGATTGCAAAAAACAACAAGCTTGGCACAAGCAATTCCGTTTCGGTCTTTTGTTCTTTCTGCTGCTTCTTTTATAATAAAGCCCATCTCGCGAACAGCGTCCATATTAATGCCCGTTCTCGTCGTAGCAACAGAAACGGACGAACAAACCCGCTCCGTTACGCTCAGTGCCTCCGGGAGTGCGTCCAGAAGCGTTTTTTCACCCTTTGCGATTCCTTTATGGACAAGCGCGGAATAGCCTCCGATAAAGTCAACTCCAAGCGTGGCGGCCGCTTTATCCAACGTTTTGGCCAGCTCCACTGCCTGCTTTTTCGTCGCATTTCCCAATAGCTCTGCAATTGGTGTGACAGATATTCTTTTATTGACGATTGGAATGCCGAATTCTTTTTCTGCCGCCTCCGCAGTGCTTTTTAATTTCCCGGCGTATTGTACGATTTTTTCATAAACCCGTTTGTTCATTTTTTCAAAATCAGAATCAGCACAATCCGACAGGCTGATTCCCATGGTGACGGTCCGAATATCCAGGTTTTCCATTTGGACCATCCGGATCGTTTCCATCATTTCATTCAGTGCTATATTCATATACATTCTCCTTTTATATACGATGCATCGTTTGAAAAATTTCTTCCCGCTGAATATTAATTTGCTGGCCAATCGCCCCGCCCAGTTCATCAAACTGCTTTTGCAAGCCATCCAAATTTTCAATATCCGTTACATCGACGACCATCATCATCGTAAAAAAGTCTTGCAATATCGTTTGGCGTATATCCAAAATGTTAATGTAATGATCCGCCAAAATTTTCGTTACACCAGCAATAATACCTACTTGATCTTTCCCGATCACACTCACGACTGCACGTCTTTTCTCCATGTGTAAAAGCCACCTCTTTAAAAATATAAAAATAAAAAAAGATTGGATTTCTCCAATCTCGAAGGTCAGCAGAATAACGTACATATGGCTCGTAAGTTACTCTTCTGTCCTTTTGCCTGAGATTGTGAATCCTTCGGCGCCGCAAAGATGCGGTCTCTCCAGAAGCTGCTCCGGTTATAGTTTGATCCATAACCTTCATCGCTACTATTTTTGTTGATAAGTTATTTTACAATCCGATTCGGAAAGAGTCAATAGCAGTTTTTAGAAACTTGTTCTGGAACCATGGCCAAAGGTATTATAATTGAAACGCATACCTGCATCTCGCCGATTACCCAGCCTCTTATCTCCATTCAGGTACTTCTTCCCCTGTCCGTTTTTTTTCAATGAAGGAGAATCTATATCCTTGTACATGGCTCCTATGAAAATAGCACTTTATTTTATAAAGCTACCCAATAGTTGGCAATAGGGTAATATGCTGGTAAAGGTTTTGTAACATAATTACTATACTGATGAAATATTACTGTCACATTCCCCTGCTATACTAGGACCTACGATTGAAACAAAGGAGTTTTGCATTTTGAGGAAACTAGTCATATCCATGATTACAGCCTGCTTTCTAGTTTTAGGTTTTTCTGGAGCCACTTCAGCAGCCTCGAGTACATATAAAGTTAAAAAAGGCGATTCACTTTGGAAAATCGCCACAAAACATAAGGTATCCGTTAACCAGTTAAAAAGTTGGAACGGGCTCAAAAGTAACACCATCAGACCGAATCAAGTGCTGAAGGTTGCAAATTCAAAAGCGAAGGTACCTGCAAAAAAAGTGGTAAAACCAAAAGCACCTGTCAAAAAAGCTGTAAAGCCCAAGGCAACTGCCAAACAAGCTTCCTACAAAACGATGACGGTCAAAGCCACGGCCTACACGGCAAGTTGTAAAGGCTGCAGCGGCATTACAGCAACAGGCATTAACTTGAAGAAAAATCCAAACGCAAAAGTCATCTCAGTTGACCCGAAGGTCATTCCGCTCGGATCCAAAGTATACGTTGAAGGATACGGAAACGCTATTGCCGGAGACATTGGCGGCGCAATGAGAGGAAACAAAATTGACTTGCACATGCCTACAAAAAAGAAAGCATTAAACTGGGGAGTCAGAACTGTTAAAATAAAAGTTTATAAGTAAGATAGAATAACCCGGGTACTGCAAAAGTATCCGGGTTTTTTTCTGAAAAAAACGGCTAATTCCCCCGACTGCCTGAAGTGAACCCCACCCGCCAAATTCATACGATGGGGAAACGTGGCAACCTTGGCGAACTTGATAATTTCAGAGAACGCTGGCTCTGCCAAAATCTACGAAAACTTCTTTCGGATATACCGGGCGGGGAACAATGGGAAAGCGTAATGGCATTTGAAAGCTGCCACTACGTTTTACTGCTTTATTTTTTATCATAGCGATGAACAACGCGGATGCCGCCGGAAGCAGAAATAACGCTTCCTGTAATCAAATCCGAGTCCTCTTCACATAAAAAAGCAACGATGCGGGCGATATCTTCTCCTGTACCAGGACGGCCAATGGGAGTGTGCAAATCTTCAACTTTTCGTGCTGATTCAATATTTGCTTCTTTCATGTCTCCGACAATATCTCCAGGACAAACCATATTGGCGGTAATGCCGTATTCCGCTTCTTCCAACGCAATTGTCTTCGTTAATGAAACAAGCCCGACTTTGGCGGCACTGTAAGCGGAACGGTACGTCCAGCCGGGGGATTGCTCTGCATCTTGAAATCCATATGTAACAATTCTGCCAAATCGCTGCTTCCGCATAACAGGAATCGTTAATTTAAGAAAATGAAATACGGCACTTAAATTGCCGTTAATCATCTCATACCATTCCTCATCCTCGTAATCCACGAGCTTTTTCCGTTCAAATATGTATGGGCCGGCATTATTAATCATATAATCGATCCGTCCAAAACGATCCATGGCCGTGTGAATGATTCTTTCTATGTCTTCCTTCTGTAAGATATCTCCTTGGACAAATTGCAGTTGTTCGGAAAAAGGTGCCCACTCCTTTTTTAATTCCTCCACTTTTGCCGCGTCACTACGGTAACTGACTGTGACAGAGCGGCCATCCTTAAGCAACCTTTCTGTGACTTTCCTTCCCAGTCCCTTCGAACCCGCCGTGATTACTGCATGCCTCATCATGTTCACCTCGATATCACAATCATCCATTTCATCCCTCTATTTTATTATATACAAAAATGAAAAAGGAACCACTTGTCCAATAGATGTAGCTTTGGAATAAAGTTCGAACAAAAACACCAGCAACCCATTTTTTACGTTATATAAGTTGAGTTAAATTATTTTCATAATTCTTCCAGCAGGTGTAAAATGGTAAATAATACCTGTGAGGAAGCGATTATATGAATTCTGAAATGCAGATCCGTGAATTAGAAAAAGCGATGAAGTTAACCAAAGACCGGCGATTGTTTGAACGTTATCAGGCAGTTAAACTGGTTCTTGAAGGTCGCAAACAGAATGAAGTGGCAAAAATTATCGGGCGGACGCCACATACTATCGGCCATTATATGAAGGACTACAGGAAAGATGGTCTTGCGGGCCTTGAACCGAAAAAACAAAGCGGCAGACCTAATAGACTTTCGAAAGAACAGCAGGCTGAAATTCGTGATATCATCGCTAACAAAACTCCGGCAGATGTCGGCTTTAACGCCCGGTACAACTGGACACTGTCTCTTGCTGCCCAGCTGATTGAGCGTAAATGGGGATTCACCTACAGTATTAAGGGTGTCGATGGTCTGCTCCACCGACTTGGTCTGAGCTGCACACGTCCCACCTATACACTAAAAAAAGCGGATCCCGAAAAACAAAAGAAATTCGTGGATGTAATCTTCCCAGAGCTTAAAAAAAACTAATCAACGAGGAGATTGACCATCTCCTTTTTGAGGATGAATCCATGATCCGTGACTACCAGGCTATCGGCAGAACCTGGTTTCTTCGTGGAAAACAGCGGATCATCCCGATCTATGGCCAGCATAAAGGCGTGAAGCTGATCGGTACGCTAGATTACGAGACTGGCAGAATCCTTTGCACAGAGGAGGAAAAGTACGATGCACAGGCTTTCCTGCGCTTCCTTAAGAAAGTCCTCCTTGAATATCCCACAGGCAAAATCGTCATGGTGCTTGATAATGCCAGAATTCATCATGCCAAGCTTCTCCGTCCGTTCCTTGAAAAGAACCGGGATCGCCTTGAGTTCGTCTTTCTGCCTCCCTACAGTCCCCAGCTAAACCTGATGGAAGGTGTTTGGAAATGGCTCAAGGACTCCGTCATCAATAACGTGTTTTTCGACAGTGTCGGAAAAATCGGCAAAGCCGTTCGCGCATTTC
Source organism: Siminovitchia jepli (assembly GCF_047228825.1). Taxonomy (NCBI): domain Bacteria; kingdom Bacillati; phylum Bacillota; class Bacilli; order Caryophanales; family Bacillaceae; genus Siminovitchia; species Siminovitchia jepli. The sequence goes on along the minus strand of NZ_JBFEGN010000138.1, from coordinate 1,001 downwards.
TGAAAGATGTAGACCACCGGCGTGCCGAAGCCATAGACCGTCTTTGTATAAGGATGTAAAAAATTTAATTCAATCTATATAATAAAATAATCAAGCAATTAAAAGATCGATTGTTTTCTGCCTGTAACCCTCAACAAACGCGCCCTGCTGTGGTATTTGTGCTTTTACAATGTGGTAATAATCGGTCCTTCCTTGGTAAGAATAACCGTATGTTCGTATTGGGCCACAAAGCTTTCATGGATTCGGAAGGTCCATCCATCTTCGGATTGGAAAACTTCTTCTTCAAATGTAGAGATAAAAGGCTCAAAGGCAATGACCATACCATCTTTTAAAATTTCGTCATCCCAGTGAGAGTAGTAATTGAAAATATGTTCTGGTGCTTCATGAATTGAGCGCCCTATACCATGTCCAGTAAGATTTTTTATAACTGTCAAACCATGCTGTTTCGCTGCATTGTGTGCAGCTTTTCCGAGCGCGCTTTTTTTGAACCTGGCTTTGCCTTCTTAAGTCCAGCGTTGAATGCTTCTTTGGCAACGTCACATATTTTCTGTAAAATTGTCTCTCCTTTCCCTACTACAAAGGAAATTCCAGTATCTGCGAAATACCCGTTTTTTGAACCTGAAACATCAATATTTACTAAGTCCCCTTCTTGAATGAACCGTTTCCTCTTCGGAATCCCGTGCGCTACTTCTTTATTTATGCTAATGCACGTATATCCGGGAAAATCATATTCTTCTTTCGGGGCAGATTGAGCCCCTGCTTTTTCAAACATCTCTCTTGCAATTTCGTCGAGTTCTTTTGTGGTAATTCCAGGTTTCGTACTATGGACTAATTCATCTCGAATCGCCCCACAGATTTCACCAATTTCTTTTAATCCATCAAAATCCTTTTTAGTCTTTGCAACCATTATATGTCCTCACTCTTTAATCCTGGATTACGAAAGTAAAATCTAGTTTATAAATACAAAAAGGGCTCCAACCTTTGGTATAATTAGGTTTGTA
>NZ_JBFEGN010000137.1:0-6179 GCF_047228825.1 Siminovitchia jepli | reverse complement strand
ACCCTTACATATAACTTCGACAAAAAAGGTAAAAAACCTTGTTAAAACAACATTTTTTTGTTATTCAGTAGACCCTAATTAAAAAAAATGCTCCCGGGTCACCAGTCCGGGAGCCAATGGCATATGAATTACCTTACATACCTCATACTTCAAAAATTTCAAATACAATTCAAAACCTGATGCTTCTGTTATTGCATAAACACAAAAATGTTTCCCCAGTACAAAATTTAATATAAAAACGTGCTGTTGTCAACGGTTTAACCCAAAATGGGAGTTTTTTACTAAGTCATATTGTTGGAACGAAAAGCAAGGTGGGGGTGGAGGACATGATTGTTTTTCTGCCATACAGGCCTCTTTTCAAAAATGTTTCATTTTCAATTAAAATATAGGGGGGCATTATCAGATAAAATAATGAAATAAAAGCTATGAAGGAGGAAGTGCATGTTCAAACTCAAAAAAGATATTTCTTTTGTTCAATTGATCCCAAAAGTACTGCAAATCATTTTAAATATATCACTCGTTTTGCTCGCCATCATTTTGTCCGTTTTACTGATACAGGAGTTAATGATTTTCGGCCAAATCCTCATTCAAAAACAAAGCAGTGATTATAAACTTTTTCTGGCGAATATCCTTCTTTTCTTTTTATATTTTGAATTCATAACGATGATCGTAAAATATTTTAAGGAAGAATATCATTTTCCCCTCCGCTATTTTCTTTATATAGGCATCACAGCCATGATCCGATTGATCATTGTTGATCATGATCACCCGGTAAATACGTTATTTTATTCCATCGTGATTTTAATCTTAATTATAGGGTATTTCATTTTAAATATCACTCCGAGAGAGCGCCCAGATAGAAAATGGCTTTACAAAAAATAACAGGGAGTACTCATAACCTTTTGTTTTACAGGCGGAAAAGCTATGATGAAGGTATGAAGTGGAAAGGGTGATGTACGAATGGAAGCGGAAATCAATGGAAACACGCTTATATTGATGAGAGGCGATATAACGAAGCAAACGACCGATGCAATCGTCAATGCCGCCAATGGCACTCTTTTGGGCGGCGGTGGAGTGGATGGGGCCATTCATCGCGCAGCCGGGCCGGAGTTGCTGGAAGAGTGTAAACAAATTCGGAAAGAAGTATTAAAAGGGGAGCTGTTGCCGACAGGAGATGCGGTCATGACCCAAGGGTATCGCCTGCCCGCGCAATATGTCATCCATACAGTAGGCCCTGTTTGGCAAGGTGGGGGCCAGCGGGAAGAAGAGTTGCTCGCCAATTGTTATAAGAACTCACTTTGCCTGGCCAGCGAAAAAGGACTGCGAAGCATTTCTTTTCCATCGATATCAACGGGAGTATACCGTTTCCCTATTAAACCAGCCTCAAAAATCGCTCTAAGCTCGATTATGGGCTTTTTAAAAAAACAGCAATTCGGAACAGTAGTCATGACGCTATTTTCGGAGGAGGACTGCCAAACATATCAATCATCTTTGGAAGATCTGTTAAAAGAAATATAGGTTTATTTTGACTGTCCGAAAAGCTTGTATCCTTTAAAAGGTAAACATGTTGAAATCACAACCCTTATTAAATAGAAGGGGAGGGCATCCAAAGAACGAAAAATATACTCCTTAGACCTCCCCTTCGAGCGTGATTAACCGAGTTTAGGCCCGTTTTTTCGATTTCCCGGGTTATTCGATCACGAAAAGCCGAGTTTGATGCCCGATTATCGCGTTTCCTCCACTGTTTAGGCTTCATAAATCAGGTTATGATTTCCCTCCGAGACCATTCGGAGGTTTTTTCATGCACCGCTGTCACGTACAATAGAGTATAAGAACTGAAGAACGGGAGCTTAGTGATGATTGATTATAAATATGATAAATTGTTATCCATAAAAACCGCCGGAGATCACGAAGGATCGTCAGCCCATGTTCACTATCACCGTTATGAGCCGACGCCCTATTCGGCATTGGAGCAGCTTTTTTCCCGCTATAAGCTGTCAAAAAGCGACTGTTTTGTCGATATGGGGTGCGGCAAGGGACGGGTTGCTTTTTTTGTCCACCATCTTTTTCAAGCATCAGCAACAGGTGTTGAAATGAATCTTTCATTGTATGAAGCTGCGCTCAAAAACCAGGCAAGCTATAATAAAAAGCGAAAAGCGGGCAGCGTGAATTTTCACCGTGTATTGGCCCAAGAATATGGCGTACATCCGAGTGACAATGTTTTTTTCTTTTTCAATCCCTTCTCTGTACAAATTTTTATGAATGTCATTCAGCGTATAGGAATTTCCGTGGAACAGTCGCCGAGAACGGTTGATTTGATCTTATACTATCCTGCCAATGAATACGTGTATTATTTGCTGAACCACACACCATTTCAGCTTGTTGACGAGGTTCGGGTTGACTTTTTATATGAAAAAAACGACAATGAACGGTTTTTAATTTTCAGATGGTTTTAAAGGAGGAAGAAAGAGTGCAGGATAAGAATTCCCTTTCCTGCCTTTTCTATGTTTGGCATCCTGATAAAAGAAAGATAAAATAAAATTATCTCTATGTATAAGGTGGAAATCGACAATGGATGCAATTTTAAAAACCGTTTTCGTTGGGCAACCGAAAACCATTGGTGAAAAAGATGCTGAAAACCCGATGGACCGGGAATGGCGGAGCGGGATATTCAAAGAGCCTGTTTCTGGTCCTGTTTGGCTTGGAAAAACAAATTTACAAGGGGATGGCCAGGCGGATCTGAAGCATCATGGAGGGCCGGAAAAAGCGGCGTTCGCCTATCCGCTCGAACACTACGGGTATTGGAAAATAGAACTTTCTGATGCGGGACTGCTTCCCGGAGGAATGGGAGAAAACTTTTCTCTCAGGCATCAAACAGAAGAAGATGTAGCCATTGGTGATATTTACGAGATCGGCGATGCAGTGATTCAAGTATCGCAGCCCAGACAACCTTGCTGGAAGCCAGCCCGCCGATTTAAGATAAAAAACTTGGCTTTGCTTTTGCAAAACACCGGGCGTACCGGCTGGTATTACCGTGTATTAAAGGAAGGATACGTTGAAGCGGGCCAATCCTTTGCACTAATGGAGCGCCCGTATCCATATTGGACAATCGAAAAATGCAACACAATCATGCACACGGACAAGGGAAACGTGGAAGAAGCAATGGAACTTTCCCAATGTAAAGCTCTTTCGGCCAACTGGCAAACAACATTGAAAAAGCGTGCGCTGCGAAAGGAAATCCCGGATATACGGAAAAGGGTATACGGGCCAAATGAATAAACAGCCGCGTGTTGAGTAAAACCTGTTTAGAAAGGATTCAGATGAATTTGGACCTTATATTGACATTTGCAATTTTAGGCATCACGATTATTTTATTTATGTCCAACCGCATTCGGGCGGATCTCGTGGCGGTCATGGCCTTAATGGCCTTTGTTTTGACGGGAATATTAAGCCCTTCAGAGGCGCTTGGCGGCTTTTCCAATTCAGTTGTGATCATGGTCGCAGGTTTGTTTATTATCGGGGCAGGTATTTTACATACCGGGCTCGCGCAAATGGCAAGCAATTTCGTTCTCCGTTCGGCGGGGGAAAGTGAAAATAAGCTGTTTGTGATTCTGCTTGTCTTTGTTGCACTCATTGGTACGTTTATGAGCAATACCGGGACGGTGGCGATCATGCTGCCGATCGTTGTCAGCATTGCCATCAGCATTAACAGCACTCCTTCCAAATTTTTAATTCCGCTTTCGTACGTAGCCAGTTTTTCCGGCTTGCTGACGTTAATCGCTTCCCCGGCAAACTTGATTGTCAGTGAAACACTTGCCGAAAATGGATACAAAAAACTTGGTTTTTTTGATATTACTCCTGTTGGGCTTGTAGGAGTCGTTACAGGTATCCTTTATTTATATTTTGTACGCAATAAACTGCTGCCGAAAGGGCAGAAGCGGGGCAGCTCGGATGATGAACGCCAGCTTTCACCTGAGCAGCTGGCTGTTGATTATCAACTGGGCGGCCGCTTGTATAAAGTTCAGGTGCCCGAAGAATCCGAAATGGTTGGCAAGCGTCTCTCCCAATTAAAAATACCGGCAACCTATCAATTATACATTTTAAAAATTGTCCGGAAATCTGGGGAAGGGCTGAATTTTCTGCCAATCAGGTACCAGGAGATGGCTGGGCCGACGAGCGTTATACAGCCAAAAGATGTATTGTATGTACAGGGTTCACGTGAAAATATTGAAAAAATGGTCAAAGATTTCGGATTGGCGATCGAAGAAGAGCAGTCCGAAGCAGATGAGCTAGTATCCAAACAATTGGGCATTGCAGAAGTTCTTTTGACCCCGCATTCCCAATTCATTGATCAAACGATCAGGGGAATTGGCTTCCGGGAAAAATACAACTTGAATATTCTTGGGATTAACCGGCAAGGCCAATTTGTTTTGAGAGAGCCTTCCAAGCAGCGCCTTCGTTTTGGGGATGCCCTTTTAGTCCAAGGCTCCTGGGACTCCATTGAACTGTTGGCGCAGGAAACGAATGACGTCGTCGTGGTCGGACAGCCGCAAGAACATGCCAGAATGGCAGCGGCAAGCGGCAAAGCGCCCATTGCTGCTGCCATTATTTTATTAATGGTTTTTCTCATGGTGTTTGAAGTGTTTCCAACTGTCATTTCTGTATTAATTGGCGCTCTATTAATGATTTTAACTGGCTGTTTGCGCAATATGGATGACGCTTATAGCCAAGTCAACTGGGAAACCATTGTTCTCGTTGCCGCCATGCTGCCCATAGCGACTGCTTTGGAAAAAACCGGCGGCATGTTGATCCTTTCGGAAATGATCATTAAAACGATGGGCGGATTGGGATCACTTGGCGTATTTGCAGGGATTTATTTATTGTCAATGATTTTTGGCCAATTTATTAGCAATACGGCGACCGCCATTTTATTTGCTCCGATTGCGATGAATGCTGCCCTGACGATCGATGCCAATCCATATACATTTTTAATTGCCGTTGCAGTGGCATCCAATATGGCCTTTGCCACGCCGGTTGCTTCGCCGACAAATGCGATGGTTATGACGGCGGGGGGTTATAAAGTGTCCGATTTTGTAAAAGTCGGTGTTCCTTTAATGGCCATCGTGTTTATCGTCATGCTGTTTGCCATTCCGTTCTTTTTTCCATTATAAATAGGCACCAAAGGCACTTTTGTTTGGGGAAGTGCTTTTTTGATATTATCCAACATAACGCTTTAACACTGCATCAACCTGCGTTCCATACAGTTCACCAAAAATATTCAGGTGAACGAGCAAATAATATAACTGGTACAACGGTTTTTTTTCTTCATAATGTGAATCCAACGAAAAGCGGTCGCTATATGCCCTGTAAAATGCTTGTGAAAAGCCCCCGAACAGCTCCGTAAAGGCGATTTCAAAGTGCCTGTCACCAAAAAGAAAAGAAGGATCAATAAGATACGGGCGGCCGCCGGGGCCGGACATCCAATTCCCTCCCCACAAATCCCCGTGTAAATAAGATGGTTTTGCGTCCCCCGGAATCCAGTCTCCCAGACGTTGAAGCAGCCGCTCCATTTGTTCCCGCCGCTTTCCGGTTATCATGTTGTGCTCGATCCCCAATTCTAATTGCGTCCGCAGCCTCCGGTCACGATAATATTCGAGCCAACTATCGTAAATCCCGTTTGGCTGCGGCAGGATTCCGATATATGTATCCTTTGGAAAGCCATGTTTCATTCCTGCATGTTCATGCATGGCGGCCAATTGGTGGCCGAGCGTTGCCTGTGTATTTTTGGTTTCCTGTCCCTCAATCCACTCCAAAACGAGAAACGCTGCTTCCTTTTCATCAGAATAGGCCAAGACATTTGGTACGGAGATCGTTTCCGTTTCCTTTATATACCACAGTCCTTTTGCTTCCAGTGAGAAAAAATGCTTTGGCGGATTTGGGTGGCACTTGATAAAATACTTGTTCTTTTCCGTCTCCACGAAGAAACTTTCATTAATCGACCCGCCGCGCACCCGCTTCATCTTCCGGATGGCCGTTTGGTCAGCAGCCGCCGCCAAGGCCTTGAGCAAGGTTATTTTCAAATTAAACGCCTCCTTATTACTAAATAGTCTCTCGGCATTCGCCGAGTTAGATGGGTCAAAGGATCTCTTGACCCAACTGTTTGATTCCCCTCCTACTTT
>NZ_JBFEGN010000136.1:0-6260 GCF_047228825.1 Siminovitchia jepli | reverse complement strand
CCATGTCGGTTACAAAAGGTATTTTTCACCGTCAGTATCGTTTCCGAAACAACCGTCATTAGATATTACTTTTGACACGAAGGTGTTAGATCGGGCGAATACGATTGAGTATAACGATGTTCAATTGGCCAATTTCTCCATCTTTGAGCAAATGGAGGAGCCAAAGGCAGCTGTTGTATCGAACGAACAGTTGGCAGGGGAGTTTATGACGTTAAAAGATGCTTTTGCAGAGCATGAGGAATTGATTCGCAATGTGACGAACTCGCTCGTTGAGGTGAACGGGATTTTGGAGCGAGAGAGGCTCCATTTTGGCTATCGGGTTCGTGATGAGATTTGCTTTTATATGATTTATAATGAGCTAAGCCAATTGATGGAAAAAGAAAAGGCGTTTGATTTGCAGCTTCACCAGAAGATTTTGCCGCGGCTTTCGGGAAACAGTCAAGAGACCGAACAGATATTAAAAGACTTGTTTGCATTTTGTACAAGGCATGCGTGGGAAGAAAATCAAAGTTTTGATATAGAAAAGGAAAGCCTTTTTCCTAAATCCGCAGCTAAAATTGATGGCATGATCAGGAAGGCAGAACGTGAAGGCTTTACTTCTTTTTGGAATATGTAAGGAGTGAAAAGCCGGTGAATCCTTTTAAAGAAACGAAAGAATTGTTGGTCTTAGAAACGAACGACTTTTCATTGTATATGAAGGGCGTTCCCTATGATGAACGATATGAAAGCTTGCAGCAATACCAAAAAAGGGCGGAATTGGAACGGGAAACGATGGTATGCCGCTATGAAGGTCAACATATAGAAAGTATTGAGCTGTACGATGTGGAAGCGGATCAGTTAAAGCCAGTAACAGAAAAAGGGTTTGCCCCGATCTTTTCTGAAAATCGAGTGTACCAGCTCGTTATTACTCCGAAAACAGATCAGAAACTCATGTTTTTTCATGAACATCCCGGAATTCGTAATGCAATCACGTATGTAGGGAAGGAACCTCATCAAATCATGATGGGGAATGTGCAGTTTATGAACGAAGTGGGTTTAACCACGCTTTCTATTTATGCAGACCGGGAAAAATTGCTCGAGATGACGTTAGAAATTTTTTCCTCCAAATTAAATTATAAAGAAGATTATCTTCGATTATTACAGGAAGTAAACGAAGAAATCTATAACTTGGCTTTTCATTTTATCAAAAAAACGTATCTGGGCGCGAGATCAACCCTTTCTGAGAAGCCGTCACCGACAGAATTCTTTCGCCTTGTGGAGCATTATTTTCCGTCATTTTGCCTGGCCATTGATCGCATTGAAGCGCAACCGCATCATGAATTGACGACAGATTATGAAATCGTACGTGCGCATCGAATAAAACGTCTCGACCAAAGAGGGAGAAACTACTTTAGAAAGCATCCGCATTTGTTCCATGAGCATGAACGCGGAATCCTTTTGTCGGGGAAAACGATGTTGCCGGAGAAAGGATTGCATGTTAAAAAGTCGTTGACATTTGATACGGTTGAAAACCGCTTTGTGAAATGGATGATGGAGCGGCTTGTCCATCAATTAACGGATTTAAAAAGAAGGGTGCTTGAACCTGTCGGCATGTACGATATTCCTGCAGATGACTTGCTGATTCAAAAAATAGAAACGATGATTTTGAAACTAAACCGCTATTTGAAAAAGCCGTTTTGGTCCCGATTGGGAACGATCCGGCAAAGTGTCCTGAATATGGTCATGCAAATGAAGACGGGGTACAGGGATGCTTTCCGCATTTATTTGATTGTGACAAGGGGGTTAATGCTGCAAGGTGAACTGTTAAAAATGTCGGTAAAAGATGTGGCGACCCTTTATGAATATTGGACGTACTTGAAAATCGGACAAATATTGAGGAACCTATATGAACCTGTAACTCAAAATGTGTTATTGGCCAGGCATGGGCAGCTGTTTGTCGATCTCGTTCAGGACAAAGAACTGAAGCAGGTATTCAGACACCCGCAAACAGGGGAAAAAATTACTTTATCTTTTCAAAAAAGTGCACGCAAGCTTCCAACGGTCAAGCAAAAGCCGGACATTATGCTGGAAATTGAGAAAAAAGGCAAAAGCTATACGTATGACTATATTTTTGATGCGAAATACCGGATCGATTTTTCCGGTGATGAGCCCGGTCCTTTGGAAGACGATATTAATACGATGCACCGCTATCGGGATGCCCATGTTGTGAAGCAGAATGGGCCGTATGAACGGTATGCTTTTGGCGCTTACGTATTGTTTCCGTGGTTTGATGAAGACAATTATGAAAAGCACACCTTTTATCAAAGTATTGATGAAGTCAATATCGGCGGACTTCCTTTTTTGCCGAGTGCAACAAAGCTTGTGGAACGTTTTATTGAGTGCTTGATCGAAAGCAATCCCGAGGAACTTCAGCAAGAGGGCATTTTGCCGCGCGGCTCCGTTTCCCATTGGGAATCTCAACTGGAAGAAACCGTCCTCGTCGGGACAGTCAATGATGGGGATCGTTACTGGCAATTCAAGAGAAATAGATATTTTGAGATCGAGGCCCGCTCGCTGAAAGGAGAATGGCAAAAGTCAAAGCTGTTGGCGCTGTATATGACACAAAGTGCGGCGAAAAAGACCGGTTCCGAAAACGGCATACAGTTTTATGGCGAAATTTCGGGTGGACATTTCTGCAGCAGCTGGCAGGACGGTCGTTCGGTTTTATATTGAACGTTGGCAAACGCTGCAAGAGCCGATCCGCCCTGTTGGATACGGCATTCAGACATATATTGTAACGACGAAAAATATGTTGTTCCAGGAAAAAGAGCTCCCTGAGTTATATATGAAATTTGGCGAAGAAGTGAAGTTGTGGCGGATGCTTCGGAGGTTTACGACAGAGGTTCGGACAGAATTGGACGAAAAACTGGTGGACCGTGCAAGCAAAATCCAAGCGTACCAAATCGGGTATAATGCGGTTGTGATGGATTTGAAAAAACAGGAAATTTGCGTATGGCATGGAGATGAAGTCAGGGAGCGGGTCCCGTTGGAAATGTTGAGAACGAGTCCTGCTTTTGTGTTCAAAGTGATCAAAGAGGCGATATTTGTTTAAAGGGGATTTTACCCGCTGATCGCCATTTGCCATGGGGCATGAGATTTGTGACTATTTCCGAATGGGCGTCTGTTAAGAATCATCATTCTGATGCTGAGAGCATGAGATGGAAAGTAAATACGATCCTGAGATCTTTATGGAGATATTGTGTTCGGAGAAGGGAAAAATCGAAAACCGTTTATGCTTTTTTGATTGGAATGGTTTTTGTCAAAACATGAGCGAGGTAATAACGAAAGTTAGAAAATGGCTCCTCTATCATAGGCCCATGTAGTCAATGGAGGAAAAATCAGATTTTTTGGTTTGAATTTCCGGTATGGATGTTGACAGAAACAAAAAACAAAATATCAGGGTGGATAAAATCTGAATTCCTTTTCAAATATTTTTTTTAACAAAAAAGGGGACAGATTAGTTAAGGTTGTGTTTGTTTTTACTGTTTGGCTTGCCAAAATGTATGTTGACATCGAAACTGACGGAGCAGCTGCCATTTTATTAATGTCTCGTCAAAAAGCTGAAGATCTCGGACTGAATCCGAGGTTTCGGATTATTGCTCGTACAGTTTGACGGTCAAGGCCATTGAAGGCTATGTCGTGTGTAGTTATATCGCCACGGGCCTTTTGCAACTGACCGCTGTACGCTATTCGTCCTATGTACCCGGATTCTTTTTCCGTTACTTGAGAACTCCCTCCAAGACCATTGTTTCCGAAGCAACGGTCATAGTTTATTTGCGCAAATCTATTTTTCGCATGTTTGCTCGTAACCCACATTTATCCATAACCAAAATAATTCAAGCCAATCAAGAATTCTCTGATTACGACGCGGATTCACAGGCTTCTTAAAGCTGAGAACTTTTGACTGTCCAGTAGATACTTATGCGGAAAAAGGCATTATCTCTATTTCTTTTCAATACTGGGCTGCGGAAACGGCGGGTTAGACTCGGAAAGGGAGGTTCGTCCTTTAATGGAACATTATCTAAGAAACTTGCCTATGATATTTACATTCACCTATATGGGAAAAAATCCTTTCCGAAACGGAATATAGAAATATGAACGAAATAAAGCAATGGTTGAGAAATGAACCAGAATCATTGGCATTTATTGAAGTACAATATTTAGAAAGCAATACATCAGATATTATTAGTAAGAACCGTAACGGAAGATACTTGGAAGCCGACAGATGAAGCAGCTGACCATTTTTGTTTTTCGCCGAAGGTTCTGAAGCAAGGATAGTAACATAGGTGTGGGATAAACGTAGGAGGTAATATGATGGAACCAGGTTCAGTTGGTGGAGTGCCGGACACATGGACCTTATAACCATATCGAGAAAATCTTGATACCTAAAGAAGAAAAAAGGCGATCTTGACATTTCACACATGGTGATGTAATATTCAAACAATGGGGATGGGGGGTGAAAAGATTCAAAGAGGATAATACAAGATTGAAAATGTAAGCGCTTGCGTATTGGGTTAAAATGAACATTTAATTTTCTATTATCCTCGCTAATTATAAATAAAAATGGGAGGGATATAGAATGGAAGCATTTGAAGCGTTTCTTGATAAGGCAGGCGGTATTGTTTGGGGGCCACCACTATTAATTCTTCTCGTTGGAACAGGTATTTTTCTCACCTTCAGACTTGGCGCATTGCAAGTGGGATTATTGCCATACGCGTTAAAATTAGTTTTCTCGAGAAATCAGGATAAGAAATCGGAAGGAGACATTACTCATTTCCAGGCACTTATGACAGCAATGGCCGCAACCGTTGGGGTGGGCAACATTGTTGGAGTTGCTACAGCAGTAACTTTGGGTGGACCAGGTGCAGTCTTCTGGATGTGGCTGGCCGGATTTTTTGGAATGGCGACAAAGTATGGGGAGGCAATTTTGGCGGTAAAATACCGTGTCAAAGATTCCAAAGGTGAAATGGCTGGAGGGCCAATGTACTATCTTGAGCACGGTCTCAAACAAAAGTGGCTCGGCGTCCTCTTTGCTATTTTCGGTGCATTTGCGGCATTTGGGATCGGAAACGGAACCCAATCAAAAGCGGTAGCCGATGCTATGTCCAATACGTTCTCCATCCCCCACTGGGTATCTGGAATTGTTCTCGTTCTTTTTGCTGGATTGGTTATTCTTGGCGGAATTAAATGGATTGGACGAGTTACGTCGTTCTTCGTTCCAATCATGGCTTTATTTTATTTAATTGGCGGGTTAATCATAATGCTATCTAATTTAACACTTATTCCGGAAGCATTTGCTACTATTTTTAAATTTGCATTCACTGGTGAAGCAGCTGCTGGTGGTGCAATCGGTGCAGTTATTCGCTTTGGGATCGCTCGCGGATTGTTCTCAAACGAAGCGGGTCTCGGATCAGCACCTATTGCCGCTGCTGCAGCCAGAACAGATATTCCTGGAAGGCAAGCATTAGTATCCATGACTCAAGTATTGTTTGATACACTTGTTATTTGTTCCATCACGGGTATAACAATTGTGATGTCCGGGCTATGGAAAGACACTTCCATCGAAGCGGGAGCACTAACTTCTGCCGCATGGGGAACTTTTCTTGGGGATATAGGACCAGTGCTCGTTTCTATTGGCATTATCTTCTTCGCGTCTTCGACTATATTAGGTTGGGGTTATTACGGAGAGAAATGTTTCCAATACCTTATTGATAATCCAACTGCCGTTAAGATATATCGGGTCATCTTTGTTCTGTTTATCTTTGTTGGTGCAACCGCGAAACTGGACGTTGTTTGGGCGCTAGCAGACGTATTAAATGGTTTAATGGCTATCCCTAACTTAATCGGACTTCTTGGATTATCCGGAATCATTGTCCTTGAGACAAAGCGTTTACGCAGTAAGATTAAAGAGGAGAGAAAGGAAGTAGCTTAAAAGAGAAAGGCCTGATGAAAGCCATGCTTGAGTTTCATCAGGCTTTTTAATTTTTTTATTACTCATGACCGCCTTCGGCGCATTAATCGTCTTACTGTCTCAAGGCAAAAAGAAATAGTCCCCCTTGAGACCTCACAAGTTTCAGGGTTGGTCTATTTAAGTTGACCCTCGAGAGGCGACAGACCGTAAGTGTTAGCCGCACTTGCGGTCTCTTTTTAGTGCGCCCGGCATGGGCTATAACTTGGTGGTGAAAGTCCACTACAGGCTTGGCAGTAGGAACTGTTAGCCA
>NZ_JBFEGN010000135.1:0-6431 GCF_047228825.1 Siminovitchia jepli | reverse complement strand
TCCCGAATTGATTTCTAAGAAGATTATCGCACGGATGACCTATGAACAGAATGTGGGTTTTATTTGACGCTTACGTTATAAGTAGGAGAGGGACTGGTCAGTATAACCACCGCGAATATAGGTTTTAATTTGCTTGAAAAAGGAACAGATGAGATATTTGACTTGGATAGATAAGAGGACTTTACTAAATTACTGCCGATTTATTTTGGTTACAATTGAATAATGCTTATGAACATCGGTATATACCTGTATTGGGCGGCCTACTTTCAGTATTTCCTGAAGGATTTTTACGTAAAAAATGGTAACGAGGCCATGGTAGAGGATTTTTACAAGAATTGGGAAGTGAAACAGATTAATTAGCCAAAGAAGTTTAAACAAATTCGAGTCTACGGTTAGATTCGTAAGACATTCTCATTGGCAACAAACAAATGAATATCAAGCGACTTCCTTGGATAAGCCAAGGCACTTTATAGTGATTTAAAAGCGATCGATTCGGGATGGATCAAGTGCAATTCGTTAATTTTATTTGGTTAAATGAAGCTGCTACTGATACAATGGATTGGACTTCAATATGATGTTATACGGTTATATATCCAGAGGGCCCAAATGGAGAACTAAATTGAGAAAGCTGAACACGATTTTTCCATCAGAGGCCCTTGGGGAAACGAACAACTCATCATGTTATTTGCGTATAATCTCTTTGAACTTTTAAGATGGGTCATTGCTCAATCCTTTTAAAAGAACATCATTCAAAGATTTCATAGAGAAAACGTCCAGGCAGCCAGTTCATTCACCTTCACACTATACAAACATGTTATAGATTCTGGAAGGATATCTTAATAAACAAGGCCAGGATTCGAAAACTTGAATAAGCAAATGTAGCTGAATAAATTGGAGGTCATGGACATGCTCTTTTGTTTTGGGGGAGAGTGGTGAACTGTCCAATTTGCATGACTTATGAGACTCCAGAAACCACTACAAGATTTTACCAAACCCTTCAGAAATAATGTTTAGTAGTCTTTACCAAACTTTTGTTTCAATGCAAAGTCAACGACTTCAAGCCACCTCTCTTTATATTTATCTTTACCAAAGTTTTTTTCAACATGTTTTTTTGCTTTTTTACCCATTTCCAAGGCTATGTCGGGATTTTCAAACAGATAAATCATTTTATTGGCCAACTCTTCTATATTTCCATTTTCGACTACAAACCCGTTTTCTCCGCTTTTTATCATGTCAGAGGGTCCGTATTTGAAATCATAACTAATAACGGGGGTTTGGTTACTCATACTTTCAAGTATGGATAAGCAGAAGCCTTCTTGCTTGGAAGCCATAACAGAAAAGCTTGCTTTTTGGTATTTTTTATCCGGATCTTGAGTAAAACCTTTTATTTGTATATTTTTCCCTAGGTGTAGCTCTTTTATTAATCTCTCTAAATTATCTTTTTGATCCCCATACCCCCATATCTCCAACCGAGCTTCAGGAATTTTTTCAACTACAATCTTAAATCCTTTTATAATATGATCTATTCTTTTCATGGTTGCAAATCTACTAATGACTATTGCCAGCTTTTGATCCCGTTTAATTGGAGAAAATATGAATTTAAATGGGTTAGTTTGTGTTTTATGGTAATGAGGTATTACCTTAAGATTCCTTTGTGGACCTATCCTTTTTTCTATATCCACTCTTTGTTCTTCTGTTAATAATACTGCAGCGTCAAAAGTATTAATATTATTAAATCCCATTTCAACAGTGGAGGCTATTTCGGCGCTTTCATTATAAGGGTGTCCCAAGTGCCCACTATGCAATCTCCAAATTTTCGCTACGTTAGGGTGATTGAACTTTATTAGAATCTCATCGGTATTCCTTGCGTCGGAAACTATTACAGCTTTATTAGAAACAAACTTGTCAATAATGTTTTGGAGCCAATGTAATTTATGGGAAAAATTATCATTAACAAATGTGTTAGTTAATGCCCCCTGTTTATTAAACAACAAAATTCTTTGCACTTTATTTTTGGAAGGATCATTCCACTGTGTAAAATAGGCTTTTCCATCATTGTCATAGTATATGATTTGTCTTGGTTTATTTAATAGAAGATCCATATAGGTCACCTTTTTTAGGTTTCCCCAGGGATCATATTCCTCGCGTTTTGTCCGATATCTATTTTCATTAAAGAAATCAATAAAATGTATTGAACCATCCTCATTTAAGGAAATGTATTTTACATATAGGCCATTTTTGAATAATCTATAAGCATTATGTCCTTCCCTTTTATCCATTACCATTCCCTCAGAGAGCTCAACCAATTCTCTCTTTTTTGTAGGTTCGGTAATTATCAACGGCTCATTGTATCCTTCAAATGTTTCATACATATTATGAATCATGACATCTTTATGCACTTTATCTAATTCTAATAATTTTTTTCGAATTAAAGGATACTTGGTATTAAAATTAAAAGTGAGGATATGTGTTTCATATCCCATTTCAGCAAAGAAAGAAGCCTGGTTAAGAGCTGCTTTAGTAAGCCCACCTCTTACGATATCAATAGAATTTACCAAAAAAAACATTACCGGTTTCATAAAATTCACCTCATCTTTAATGTGAAATTATTATAACAAAAATTGGTTTAAATAGAGCAGGAGTTCCTATCACGTTTTTTAGACTATGTTATAACTATAGCTGATTAGTTACTATAAAAGAAAAAAGAGTATAGTAAAACAAACTTTGAAAATTGTATTATAATGTAGAAGTAAATCCAAAAATGTTAGTAGGGGTTGTATATGAAATTGATCTCTTGGATAAAAAGAAAGAAAAAACAAAAACTGAAATATAAATTGTATGTCTCACAAATAAATGATTTTTTAACCCTATCTGGATTTCTTTCAAATAATAACTATAAAGTTGTAGGCCTTTGGCTCGTATCACGTGACAAAAATGTTGATATGGAAATTTGTACAGTCTCTCCATCGAACGAATTTGAATTCAAAGTTTCATTGATCGAAGTAATAGATAAATTAAAAGGGCATGAAGATACATTTTATGATTGGTACTTGAGAATAAGAAAGAAATATGAAGATTTAAACCCTTCTGAGCAAGAGAGAGATGATCTAAAAGTTATAAAATTGGGTGGTGTTCAATACGGGGAATACTTAATCCGTTGTGGAAGGTTCCAGAAGACGAGAGTCGAAGGTTTAACTTTATATTTCCAGGACGATGACTCAATCATAAATTATTTAACGGATAAAGGAAATTTATCGCTCATAAAAAATAAGGAGTTAACTGTCCCGATTAAGCATCAAATAGACAAAATTAAAAAGGAAAAAAACGGTTTAATCCTTGAAGGGAAGCTGTTTACAAAAAGCTCTATGATTGAAAACGGAGAGATTGTCATCAGGGGGAGGGAAACCCAACAATATTTAACATCTTCTGCTGTCAATTTTACCTTGTTAAAAGAAGAAACAGAAGAAAAGTATGGGTTGCACCGATATCAATATAGGGCTCAAGTTAATCTAAGAGATATTACGAATGGTAAACTTCTTCCTGAAGATATATACGATTTATTTTTTAGATTGCAATTAAACAATTCTGTAGAAGACAGGTATATACGTATTGGACGGCCAACTTTCAGAGCACGATATTTTCTTAAGGACTTTCATGTAAAAAATGAAACTGAAGCACTTGTTGTTAATCCTTATTTCACTTTTAAATATTCGAACCTTTCTCTTGAGGTCTATAAGTATCCAATAGAGACATTTAATTATCTTCGTAAACTCATGCTCTGGTCATGGGTAATTAGAATAATGAATTTAAAAAATGATACTTGGATCGTAGGGGAAAGAATTTATAAGGCCCAAGATACAGGATTGGCTTTCTTCAGGTATATGCGCACGAAGCACCCTGAAAAAAAAGTTTTTTATGTTATTGATAAAGATTCTCCGGAGAAAAAGAATGTGGATCAATATGGGAACGTGCTTGAATTTAAATCAAAAGAGCACATTTACCATACCTTGATTGCCAAAAAAGTTATTTCGTCACACCATCCAGATTATTTATACCCGCTGAGAACTGATAAGTTTAAGAATAAAGTGAAAGCTGATAAAGTGTTCCTGCAGCATGGCGTTATGGGAACGAAAAATATGGTTGCCAATTATGGTAAAAATGCTCATGGCTTTAATACGGACTTTTTTATCGTAAGCTCAGACTTTGAAAAAGAAATGATTGTCAATGATTTTGGCTATTCACCTAAAGAAGTCTTTGTAACTGGTTTATCCAGATTCGATACGCTGTTTAAAGATGATGTAAAAAAGAAAAGGCAGATCCTAATCATTCCTACGTGGAGGGACTGGATCGTTACCGAAGAAGCTTTCTTTGAAAGTGAATATTATGAGCGGTATGAACAGCTAATAAATGACACTCAGTTACACAAGTTGGCAAATGATTATGGGTTTGATATTATTTTTTGCCTACACCCAAATATGCAAAGGTTTAGCCAATATTTTGAAAACCCGTCTGTCAAGATCATCAATCAAGGGGAAATAGATGTCCAGCATTTAATTAAGGAAAGTGCCTTAATGATTACGGACTATTCAAGTGTTGCGTTTGACTTCAGCTTCTTGTATAAACCAGTTATATATTATCAATTTGACCGTTCTAAGTTCATAGGTAAGAGGCCGTCCCATTTGGATTTGGATAATGATCTTCCGGGTGAAATTTGCTTCGAAAAAAATGAAATTCTTCAACTGGTAGAGGATTATGCAGGCCATGACTTTGCCATGAAGCCAGAATACAAAAAACGTGCGGATAAGTTCATCAAGTTTAGGGATCAATTTTCCTCTGAAAGAATTTATAAGGTCGTTCGTGACAATAAGGCTAACAAACAAATTTTTCATAATCCAAAAATAGAAATGCTGGCCAATGAAATTTTTCGCCGTTACAGAAAAAGTCGCTTGTATTATCCAAGCATGAAGCTTTTTTACAGAATAGGTTCGAAAATTATACCCGTTGATAAAAAGCTCATTCTTTTTGAAAGTGGGCTTGGCAAACAATATGGGGATAGCCCTAAGAATATTTATGAAGAAATTCTAAAACAAGGCCTTGATTATAAAAAAGTGTGGGTTTTAAACAAACAGCATAGATTCAAAGATCCGAACACAAAACGAATAAAGCGATTAAGCCCTCTTTATTATTACTACCTATTAAGAGCTGGCTACTGGGTAAATAATCAAAACTTCCCAGCTTATATAAAAAAACGGCCAGGAACAGTATACTTGCAAACATGGCACGGAACACCATTAAAAAAGATGCTGTATGATATAGAAGAAGTACATGGAAGAGCTGACGATTATGTTGAAAGAGTGGGAAGGGCAATAAAAAATTGGGATTACCTCATTTCACCAAGCCCCTATGCGACCAAAGCGTTTCGGAGTGCATTTCGCTATAAGGGTGAGATTCTCGAAACGGGCTACCCGAGAAATGATATATTTTATCATGAGAAGAAAAATAAGATTGCCGAGAAGGTAAGAAAAAAATTAAACTTGGATGAAAACAAAAAAGTGATATTATATGCGCCAACATTCAGGGATGATCAAACTTCGGGCAAAAACAAATTTTTATTTAAAATCCAAATAGATTTGCATAAGATGAAGGAACAATTAGGAGATGAATATATTGTTTTATTGCGAATGCATGTAGTGGTAAGCAATAAAATAATCATAGAGGAATCTTTGCAAGGTTTTGTTTATAACGTGTCCGGCTATCCAGATATACAAGACCTGTATTTAATTACAAATATATTGATTACGGATTACTCGTCAGTCATGTTTGACTTTGCCAATACTGGGAGACCTATTTTATTTTACACGTACGATTTGGACAACTATCGGGATCATTTACGGGGATTTTATATGGACTTTGAAAAAGAAGCTCCCGGCCCGCTTGTATATAATACCGATGAGATTATTAACAGCGTAAAGCATATAGATGCAATCCAAGATCAATATAATGAGAAGTATGTAGATTTTCAAAATAAATACTGCCCATTAGAGGATGGAATGGCGAGCAAACGGGTCGTAGAACGGATATTTTAGAATAAAATCCCCTTAAATAATAAAAACAAAGGGTCTTTTATAATGATAATAAAATAAATAAGAAGATTGAGTTTTATACTACTGTTGCAAATAACCTTGGTTTATCAGTTACTACAATCTCAAATTAATACATTTGCTATAAAGTGCCATCTCCGAGGAAATCATGGGATGGCATTTTTTGTATTTAAAAAATGAATGAACAATAAGTGACCATCGAACTAGTTCTAAAAATTTAATACTTTTAACCGATATGAAGAATATGGATCTGAATATACTCTCGGCATTCCAAACGAGTAAATTCCTGAATTCCCAAAAATTTACTGGAAATGGAGTGTAATCTGATGA
>NZ_JBFEGN010000134.1:0-6501 GCF_047228825.1 Siminovitchia jepli | reverse complement strand
ATTTTTAACATTAAAACAACTTTTTGTTCAAATTATATCGCTTGACTTTTTGATTGAAATTTAATGCAACGCTAGTGAGTTCGAATAGATTATATACTTTGCTTGCCAAAGTCTACAGAGAAAGCCAAAGATGATAAGAGGGGGAGTCTATAGCCCCTTTACAAAAGAAAACATGGAAAATTGCTTTATCGAGTTTTTCTCTCTTTTTCAAAGAAAAAAGTCTCTGAAGAACTTTTCAACACAAAGCAACAAAAATAAGACGACCACTAGAAAAATGGTCGCTTCATTTAAAATATTTATTTTTTCTAAGCCCGTACAGTATTGTTTATGACATCTAGTGCTTGCTGTAAATACTTTGAAAACAATTGATGATTCTCACTCATAGGAAAGTGACCAATACCTTTCATTTCAATAAATTCTGCATTTTTAATTTGGCTAGCTGTACGCCTTCCATCTTCCGGAGTTGTTAAATAGTCGTAATCCCCAGTTAGCATCACTACTTTTATCTTGTCCCCTTGAATTTGATCCAATTTACCACGTAAATCATGGTCGACAGAGTAAAAGTGTAAATCACCTTTAAATGCCTCTGCTCCTTGGGAATAGTAAAACCAAGTTGCCCAACGGTCTTGGTCTGGTGATTGCGGTGCCATTAAATCCCAAACTCCACTTGCACAGACTTGTGAGGCGTTGGCGTGCGGATGATGCCACCAATCTAAATAGAATCCCGGTGAATAATCAGCGGCTTCAACAGGAATCACAGCTTTAAAGCGATCAGGGTAATGTAATGCCAATTGAAGTGCCACATTTCCACCAAAGGATGAGCCCATAAAAATAGGATTCTCAAGTTCAAGTGCATCACATAAAGTAACAATGAACTTGGTATAGAAATCTGCAGTCAATTTGTATTCTTCCTTCCACCATTCCTTGTTAAGGGGTGGATCAGATTTGCCATGGCGAGGCAGGTCATAGGCGATTACGCGGTAATTATTCGTGATCTCCTCATCTTCAAGCAATCCACGCCATTGATGATTATGACACCCAGCGGTATGTTGGCATACTAGTGGTTGGCCAGTCCCATTCTCTAAATAAAATACCTTATATTCCTCTTCATCAACTTCAATCGTTACATAGCGTCCGGTTACAGGTGAAAAAACAGCTTTTGTCATTTGCGATATCTCCTTTCATTTATAATTAAACAGGAACTCCAGTAGTCCTAAGTAATTCTAACTGCGTTGTGATACATCTTAGATTTTGCATTAACACAAGCAAATCCCCTTCTAACTTCATATCGCGTTGGAAAGTCATTGCCCAAATGCCATGATACATAGGTGGTGGAGTCGGTTGAGAAAATTTTCTCCATGTTTCTGCACTTGCACGAATAGCAAATTGATAAGGGTCAAGCGGTCCCGGGTCAATAATAATTCTCTCAACTTTCCCTTCATGCATCTGAATAAGAACCTTTTTAGTCTCCATGTCTAACAGAAAAGTACAAGTAAAATACTTTCCATGAGCGTTGAGCTCTTCATTCTCATCGTTCACTTCTTTAAAGCGAGTGGACCATTGATTTACAGTAGCAACTGTCATTTTCATTTCCTCCTTTATTTGATAAGGTGACATTTATTTTCGCAATATTCATGCCAACTGATTTAAAATTTGCAAAGGCAAAAAAATCAGTGCTTTAAAGGCCTTTCCCTTTAAAGCACTGATTTCTTTGTTGTCCGGAAAACGTCCATTGTCCGGACAGTGAACACTTATTTAAGTCCATATTGTTCTAATTTACGATATAATGCACTACGAGATATCCCTAACAACTTTGCTGCCTGAGATCGGTTTTCATTTACATCATCCAAAACTGATTGAATATATGGCCCTTCATCTTGTATTGACTCTTTCCGCTTATTTTCAAATGAAAGATAATCTTTCACATCTGCTTGATCAAATATGTCGCTCTCGTGAAGATAAGTAATTCTTTCTACTATATTTCTTAACTCGCGGAGGTTGCCGGGCCAAGAATATTTCTGAAGTATCTTAATTGACGAAGGCGTAAATTGAATAAGTTCCCGGCCTGCCTTTTCCACAGAAGCCTTCATCATATGGTTGAGTAGATTTTCCAGGTCTTCTGGTCGTTCCCTTAGTGGAGGTATATCAATTTGAAAAACATTTAAGCGGAAAAACAAATCTTCCCGAAAAAGCCCTTTTTGGATCAATGTTTTTAAATCTTGGTGTGTAGCTGAAATAACTCTCACATCAATGGGTATTGGTTTGTTGCTCCCGATCCGAACTACATGTATAAATCATGTTTCTTTACAAAATTAACGATTTTTCGAATTGTATTTTTGTCAAATATACCGCCTGTTGGATTTCCAGGTGTATTTATTACCATTGCTTTAGTATTGCTGGTGACAACTTTTTCCAAGTGGTAAAAGTCAGGTGTAAAGCCTTCTTCCGGAGTTAAGTTATACCGAATAGGTATTGCTTCTTGATTTATTATCATCTGTTCATAGTTTGGCCATCCTGGATCAGGTATAAGAACTTCCTCACCGGAATCCACCAATGCAAGTAAACTTACATTTAGCGCTGTAACAGCACCCGGTGTAACAATGATATTGTTTTTATCTACATTAAACTCATATTGTTGTTGTAAATGTAGTGCTATTTGCCTTCTTAAAGTTTCTAAACCAGAATTTGATGTATAGTGTGTAAACCCTTGGTTCATTGCCTTATAAGCAGCTTCACAAATATGGGGTGGTGTATCAACATTTGGCTCACCTACCTCTAAATGTATAACATCTTCCATAAGAAGTGCCCTTTCCATAATTTCGCGAATCCCAGAACGGGGGAGTTTTTCACGGACTATTGAAATGGATTTCAATTTTTATCCTCCTTCTTAAATAATATTGTCACCATTCAGCTCTAAAGTTTAAAAATGACAGGGAAAGCGCCCATGTCATATTCATGTTAAATAAATGCCGTAATATTGGCCTGTTCTTTTAATTCAGTTACTTTCCTTACAAATTTTGTTGCCTTTTCTGTAATTTCCTTTAAGTTGCTATCACTTAATTTCGTTTTTGTATTTACTAGTGTACTCCCTATTCCTACAGCAACCGCTCCATTTAGAAGATATTCTTGGACATTGGATAAGTTTATTCCTCCTGTTGGCATTAAAGGGATATGGGGAAGTGGCCCATGTATATCTTTTAAATATTTGGGTCCCAACACATTGGCAGGAAATATTTTAATAATATCAGCTCCTTGCTCATATGCATTAATAACTTCAGTAGGAGTCATGGCACCTGGTATGCTAACAACACCGTACCTCTTGGTCATTTTAATTGTATCGAAATTGACAGTAGGGGAGAAAATAAACTGTGCCCCCGCCTTAATGGCCAAGCTAGCTGTTTCAGGATCAAGTACTGTTCCAGCTCCAACTGTAATTTTATCTCCAAACACTTCTTTTACCCGTTTAATACTGGAAATGAAATTTGGTGATTCCGCGGTTATTTCCAATATATTAACTCCGCCTGCTAATAACGCATCGGCAATAGAATCTATATCTTTATCCTTTACACTTCTTATAACTGCTACAATCTTTTGCTCTTTGATTTTTTCTAAAACGTTCATATTTTCACCTCTTAACCTTAACGATGGACATCTTCTCTTTCTATTCTACTTAGAAATGCATATAACTGATCTCTGTCAGGAAGACCTTCCACATCACCTTCAACTGTTGTTACTATACTTCCTATTGCTGCTCCTCTTTTCACTGCTTCGTATATACCTAATCCATCTAATAATCCCGATAGAAATCCCGCGGCAAACCCATCACCCGCACCAATGGGATCTATCACCTTCTTTACAGGAAAAGGGGCAACGTATCCTTTATCATCTTCTTGATGATAATAGGCACCTTTTTCACCAAGTTTCAATACAACTACAGAAACTCCTATATCATAGAAAAACTTTGCTATATTCTCTGGAGTGGTTTCATTAGAAAGGAATTTTCCTTCTTCTATACCTGGAAGCACAATATCTGAATTTGCGGCGATTTCCAATAATATTTTTTTGGAATCTTCCTCATTGGACCACAGCTTTTTCCTTATATTTGGATCAAATACAACCTGTACTCCATTCTCTTTTGCAATATCTATTGCACTCTTAATTGTTTGGTAACAGGTCTCACTTAATATAGGCGTTATACCCGTAACATGTAAATACTTGGCACCAGCTAGATAAGTCTTATTTAAATCAGACGGCTTCAAAAAGCTCGCAGCAGAATTCTTCCGATAATAGTGAACATTCACCTCATTATCTCTTACAATTTCCTTAAAATAGAGACCAGTATTATTTACTGAATCAAGAGCTACTTGACTAACGTCCACGCCTTCACCGCGAATAAATGTTAAAATCTTTTTACCAAATTCATCATTTCCTAATCTGCTAATCCATCCAACTTTATGTTCCAATCTCGAAAGGCCTATTGCCACATTTGATTCAGCACCACCAACCTTTGATTCGAAATTAGATTTATACCTCATTGGGCCCGTGGTAATGGGCGTAAATAGGATCATAGATTCTCCGATGGTAATAACATCCATGTACTGTCTCCCTTTTCACCCTTATTCTTTAAACCTAATTATTCCATTTCTTCTAGCAGAAGTTAGCTTAAACTCATTCAATTATAGGAGGATTTGCAGTGTCTTTTATTAAATGTAGCAAGATTTGAGTTCCGTCAGCTAAATCCTCTCTCGTTGAAAATTCTTCTGGACAATGACTTAAACCATTAATACTTCTTATAAAAACCATACCAATAGGGCAAAGCTTGCCCATAATCATAGCATCATGTGCAGCGCCGCTTGTTACAGTGGTAAAAGGAATCTTTTCTTCATTTGCAATCTGTTTCATCTTCTCTATAGTCTCTTTGTTGACAGGAACAGGAGGGGTGTTCTGTGTCACAATTGTTTCACTCTTTAATCCCCGCTCATCACATATTTTTGTTATGGTTTTTTGTATCCTGCTTACTACTCTTTCCCTCGTTTCTTCATTTATGTCTCTAATATCAATTGTAAGCTCAACCTTTTCAGGAATAACATTATGGCCTCCCGGAAAAGCTTTTACATATCCTACGGTACCCCTAGTAGTTGGTGCTGTCTCTTTCGCCACTTTTTCAACTTCTTGTATAATGATTCCTGCAGCCACCATAGGATCATTACGTAAATTCATAGCCACTGCTCCTGCATGCCCAGATCTTCCATAAATAATTACTTTCATTTGGTATGGCCCTGCAATACCTAAAACAATTCCAGCTGATTTATCTTCCTTCTCTAATGTTTGAGATTGCTCTATATGGAGTTCATAAAAAGCGGCAAAGTCAGAACCTGGGCGTTTCGCAGCATGAATTTGATTTGGCATTCCGCCAAATTCTTTTAAAGCAGTTGATAAAGGGATGCCTTCATTGTCTTTTTCATCAAGTATTGATTCAGGCAAAAGTCCTGCGATTGCCATACTTCCCATTAATCCACCGGCATAGCGACTTCCTTCTTCGTTAACAAATATTACTATTTCTATAGGAAGGATAGTTTCTATGTTGTAATCATTCAAGGTTTGAATGACCTCTAATGCAGAAAGAACCCCTGCAGCCCCATCAAATTTCCCACCATTTCTAACAGTGTCAAGATGAGAACCGGTTAAAACAACCGGTCCTTTTACTGTCCCTTCTCGTCTTCCGAAAACATTACCTACCGGGTCCGTCCAGACCTCCAAACCTGCTTCCCGCATCCAACCGATAACCAAATCAGTTGCCTTTCTATCTTCCTTGGAGAATGCAAGGCGGGTAATTCCGCCGTTTGTTGATTGACCAATCTCTCCTAACATTTGAATACGGTCCCACAATCTCTCTTTGTTAATTTTCAAAAGTTATCGCACCTGCCAATCAAAGCTCATAATTTGCCTTTTTTTTCACCCATTGACCAAATCCTTTTTCCCCAATTACCTCACCTTCAGAATATATCTTCTCCCCACGTACATAAGTTTCCTGAACCTTTCCAGTAATCTTCATTCCTTCATACATCGACCAGCCAGATTGTGCACGTAACTCATTGCCTTTAATCGTCCATTCTTTTTTAGGATCAAATATGACCAAGTCAGCATCCCCACCTATTTCAATAGAGCCTTTTTGCGGATAAATCCCTAATAATCTTGCCGGATTATATGAAAATAGTGTCACAAGGTGCTCTAGGCTTATTTGTTTTTTATGAACTCCTTCATGAAAAATCAATGGAAGCATTGTTTCAATTCCAGGACTACCTGAAAAATTATCAAAGACATTTGGATAATGGTCTCCCGGATGAGGTGCATGATCTGAGGCAATCAGATGAACCTTTCCTTCTCGTAATGCTTTCCAAACCCCTAATCTACTTTGTTCACTTCTTAAACGACCACCTGCTCAAAGCAGGTGGATTTTGACATAAATGTCGACGACTAAAGTCGTATTTCAGGCTGAAG
>NZ_JBFEGN010000133.1:0-6772 GCF_047228825.1 Siminovitchia jepli | reverse complement strand
AAGTAAATCTTGCATACAACTAGAACTTAGCTAAAGAAAAAGGATTTACTTTACATTTTATTTTACTATACATAACCCTTACTTTCAGCGGCGTACGGCTTAGCGAAAACTAACCGTGTACCGAGTTTCGAACACGTTCTCGCCATCCATTTCGTTCGATATTGTTTTCCATTATCAAAATAAACGGCTTCAGGAACTCCATACTTTTGAACAGCTTGTCGAAAAGCATCTTCCACAATACGGGAATCAAGCGTCGGATAAAAGGCACCATGTAAAATAAACCTGGTCGCGTCATCGATGATCACAACTAAGTAAACCTGCTTTTTAATTCCATTAGGACCAATAGGTAAGTAAGGTCCATATTTTATATCGGATTGCCATAACTGGTTTCGATGGCGCTTTTGAAAGCGTCTGGCTGCCACCCCGGATTGGGAATATAGCTTCATTTGGCGCGTGCTATACCCTTTTTCGGTTAACTTTTCCTGGAGAGTAGAGCGCTTAATCTGCCCTGGTTCTGCCAAGCCCTCCCATTCAAGTATTTGAATGATTTGAGCTACGCTTCGGCTCGGCGCCTCTTTTCGAAGAAGAATAGCCTGTTCCAGTAAATGTGCAGGAATTGCTTCAGCTTTCGTCCGAGTGGATGTCCCCCTAGGCTTTAAAGCTGAAAATCCTCCCGTAAGGTACTGTGAAAGATAGCGCCTGATTGTTCTTTCGGAAAGACCGCTGTTCTTACTAATTTCATCCTTCAATTGCTTCGCCTTTCCAGCATCTAGTCCCTCTGCCAATAAGGGCGAAATAAGCTGGAATCGCTGGGCTGCAATTTCTTCTGCTTTTCGTTGATCTTTCATGGTAACACTCCTCTCAATGTGTATACCATGAGTGTAAATCAGCTTCTTTCGGACAAAAATGCAGAACGGGTCTGTAACCATAAATTAATATTTACAATCGGTCGGACAATTCGCTCCAGCCATCTGGGGGCATCGCCTACCAGTCGTCCTATTCTATGAAGTGCAGTCTCTGAATTTCCGGACGAAAAACTCAAAGGGACATTCTCTTGTTTCGTTCGATGCATGATAGAAATAAGACATCCAATCCAATAATCAATGAAACTATGGAACCACTTAAACCATCGAAACAACGTAGATTCGTCAGCCGGGATATCATGGTTGGTACGGTTCGTTAGAACCTCTTCAATACATTCTGATTCATACCTCTTATACGGTACTAAAAAATCAGGCAGTTCGTGGTGAATCCTATGGCAGTGACCGCACTCTAAACGACGAATATTATAAATACATGATTCCCCAGATCTTTTTTTGGATTTTCTATTTCTGGTTCCAACCACTGTCATGCTTTTTCCGCAACAAGGAGAAGGGATCCTTCCCGCACCTCTAACCAAAAACGCCGGAGCTATTCTCAATTAGGCGGTAATCTGATACAATAATCATAGTGTTTATGGTGAGACGTCTTCCGTATAACTGTTGGCGCAGGTATACATTAAGGGAGGCGTCTTTTCCTTTCTCCAAAATTCAGACAATATAAGGTCATTATACTTGTCAATTTTGGGACAGGCAATACCGTCAACTTTCGGTAGTATAAGGGTGTCAAAAACAGTCAACTGACTCAACATTGATATTTTTTATTTGGTTAATATCTTCCTCAGTGAATGATTGTCCGCCATACATTTTTACTTTTTGAGACACTCTGTTAATATAATCATTAACAAATTCTTGTTTTTCACTAATAGTTAGTTTTTCAAATTCACAAACTAGATCCAAACGGGATTGTAATTCTTCAGGTATTACTTTATAAAAGTTTTGTTCATCTAAATTAGAGGTGAATACTAT
Organism: Siminovitchia jepli; assembly: GCF_047228825.1. NCBI lineage: Bacteria > Bacillati > Bacillota > Bacilli > Caryophanales > Bacillaceae > Siminovitchia > Siminovitchia jepli. The sequence goes on along the minus strand of NZ_JBFEGN010000133.1, from coordinate 4,925 downwards.
TAAATAGCCATCTAAGTTATATTCCCTTGATTGTGAATCAGTATATGTACCATCTTCCAATAATTCAAGAAAAAAATTATAAATGGGTTTTGATGCTTTTTCAAATTCATCACACACCACTATTCCAGCATTACTTTTTTCTAGCTTTACGCTTAATTCCCCTTCTTCTGAACCTATATATCCTCTAGGACTTCCTATTAGACTATTCAAAGAGTCCTGACTACTATAATTCCCAAAGTTAATTTTCGCTAATGAAGTTGATTTATTTAAATTGTTTTTTATAATCCGTGCAAATTCAGTTTTCCCTACCCCGGTAGAACCCAATAAAAAAATGGAAAAAATATTTTTTTCTTTAATTTTATTTAAAAAGATAAACTCCTTGATAGCTTCTGCAAATCTATCTTTAAATTTCTGATGCCCGAATAGTTTAAAATTAATTTGATCTAATAGTGTTTCAATCCCTTCTATCTTCAAGTCAGTTACTCTCACCAATTTGTCTTCTTCGCTGGTAACTATTAAGGTTTGCTCTTTCTTTTGAATTATTTCAGGAAGTAGCTTATTAATTTTTTCGGTATGACTAAGTGTTAATCTTAAAAGCTCTAATGCTTTATCTGCAATATCTTTCTTAATAACAACATTATAGTTATCTATTGTATTAAGATATTGTTCAAGGAAATAGATTAAATTTGGGTTATTGTCCATTGCAAGAACCACTGATGTTAAATCAATAATTGCATGAGCTGATTCTTGTATAGTGTATTTATATAGTTCTTCATTTAATTTATTATTGAGTTTACTAAAATTAATAAAGGGGATATTTTCTTTGTTAAGGTATTTAATTAATTCATCTAATTCTTCTCCAGTATAAGTGTATAAACATCGTCTACTTAATGGTGTTATTTCATTAATTAAAATATTTTCATCCTCTTTGACAGGGTATAAAGCTACAGCCTGATCAAATATTAATCGAAACATATCAAGGGCATAATCAATTAAAGTATCCTTTATTATTATCTTGTTCGTTTCATCTAGATTTTCAAAGTTTAGTGATGCTGAATATATATCTTGTGTATAGTGAGTTAAATAAAGAACTAGATTAGAGATATCGATAGTCTTGCCACTATACTCCTCTAGTAAATTTCCAGTTTCTTGGAATTTAAAATCATAGATGCTTTCGCCATTCTTTGATAATTCTTCAGATAATAAATTAAACTCTTTAATATCTTTGTATGTATATAAGGGAAATCTATACACTTATTTAACTCCTTTGTTTATTTTTAAAAATTAAATTAATGATTTTTTTATACCATGGAATCTTTTTTTGTGTATACTCATCTTCTTTAAATGCAACATTTTGGATAACAGCAATAACATCTATAAATTTAAAATTGCGCTCTTCTTTAAAACGATTCTTATTATAGGAATTGCTAATAACGTCGGATTGATATGTACTTGAAAAAACTTTTTTTTCTTCCTTTGTTTGATTTATACCAATATTATACAGATGATTGAAAGTATTTTTGTTAATAAATTCTTCTGAAATATCCCCTTTATAAACTCCAATAATAGATACATTCCCTATCAATAAATCATCAATATTATATTTACTTTCAAATTCATTTTCTAATTCCATTGGAATTTTAATAACTATTTCCTCACCAATATTAGGCATAGTACCGTATAATATGTAGGAATAATCCTGCAACATAGAAGAAATAATGTTATTTATTTCAACTCCATCAACTCTAAAGCCTTTTAGCGCATCGCTTCTAAGTACTTTAAACTCTCTTAGGTATTCCTCATTTAAAATTTTCAAATTTACTTCATTTAATTTAACTAAGTCACCTTCCCTTCTATCCTTAAAGTCGTTAATTAAGGTACACTTTTTTTCTATTTGCTTTAAAAGTATTGACTTAGTAGTTTTAATATCTAATGACTCGACCATTTTGGAAGAACTCACTTGCCTTTCGCTTGCCTGTGCTCCCACAACGGCTTTAATATTGGCCAAGTTATTTAGCGCTGTTGAAATTGATGTGTTTATTGAGTGTGAATTTTCCCGTAAAGAACTGTTCTCCCTTTGTATAGAGGAAACAATAACGTTATTTATCATCATAGCTATCTCATAAACTTTAGAGAAATTTATATAGTAAATGTTAAACATACCACCAGTTTTTATTTTTTGACCCAATCTTAACACCTCAAATAAAATTAATGTTATCTATCAAAGTAATCAATTTACTATTCTATCTATTATATGATAAATAGACCTAAATGAAGAGGTCAGCCATATGAATAAGCGACTAACCTCTTTTCCTAATAATCGAACCTAATCTGCCATTGGTACTTAGGTTAACTTTTGACATTTTCATCCAATTTATTCTATCTTTTTCATTCTGCTAAGTAAAGCTAAACCTAGCCAATATAAGGCTTCCTTTTTCTTCTGGTAATATACCGTTCGCCCTAGATGCATTTCTTGATAAACCAGATCATCCGGTGTGTATTTTCCATCGTATCTTCTCTTCAAATACTTTTTCTCTATGATTTCTTGATGCATTTCTGGCAATTTGATTAACCTTTCATGAAAAAAGTGAAGCCATTCTTCGGCAGTCAATGTCTTTAAAGCGGTGGATTCTGTTGAGCTATGAAAACCGTTGGAATGAAACGGCATGTCTGAATAACTGCTTGTAATTGATGGAATCTTTGTTGTGTTAGCAATGAGTTTCATTCGGAAATACTTTCTGATCCATTCCCCTAGCACATATTCGATCACACATTCCATTTCTTGCTCTTCCAGTTTTTTCATATCGGATTCAGATTGAATTTTATCAGAGTATAACTCAAAGGAAAGCTGCATATCGTTTCCTTACCTCCCTCTAAATCTTTAATGATCTGTTCTAGGCTCGTTCTTTATTTCTTAACAGCAATGTTTACTAGTCATCTTCATCGTCCAACCAATTATAAAGGACACCTGTATTTTGATTTCGGTAGTTTTGTTTCCGGTCCGCCATTTCCTTGGTCAGCAAATCAAATATGGCTGTGTAAATATATCCGGATTCATTCTTTACATTTCGCTCCTTCTCAATCTTTCTAACAGATCGGCTAAAGGATTGAATGATTTTATGTTCAAGTTCGGGTTCATGCTCTAACCAAATTACGCAGTCTGTTTCTTTTTCAGCGTTATGTTTTGCAAGAAGGATTGTGTCATAGTATTTTTTTGCTTGTTCCGGTGATTCAGAGAACACCTGAAGCATCCTAGCTAGTCTTTTGGGAATTTGCTCTTGGTTATTATAAAACGCCTGCTCCATGTATTTTTCTTTTAATTCCTCTTTCTTTTCTTTTGACAAAGAATCGGGCAAATCAAATCTATCATGTAGAGCACCATCAGTATCTTTTGTATCTAATGTATCTAGATCTTTATCTTTATACTTAATCTCTTTATTACTTAATTTATTATATGTTGATTTTGGGAAGTCCATTTTGGGAAGTCCAAAATCAACATTAGAAGCCGTACTTTTTTTGGAATGTTGATTTTCAACATTTGAAGATTTCTTCCCATCCCAAACCGAACACCCCTCTTTTTCTTCAATTTCTCGAATATCGTCATCGGTAAATTTCTCTTGTGAATGATAATAAACATATTCAAACTTTTTGCCAACCCTTCTCCTTAGTTGAATCACATAATTATTTTCCACCAACTCGTTCCAGGCATTTTGCACAGATGTGCGGCCATTTTTCGCATACCTTTTATATAGCTCCGTTTTATAGATCGTCCAGTTGTCTGGCATAGCCGTTAAATTACTCAGTAACCCAATGGCTTGCAAACTCAGGTTCTCTACGTCATGCAGCATGTTTCTGTTAATAGACTCATAGCCTTTGTTTTTGAATTTTTTAATATTCCCACTCATAGTTCCCACTCTCCAATTTTGGCGAATCGTAATTTTCTGTGTGCGTTCTCTATCTTAAAAATGCCATTTGATCCTCCCAATGATGGATGAATAACTCATTACGCTTACACATACTGCAAAATGTATTACAATCAATTCCGTCAAAATAGACAATCTCACCATGCAGAAATTCCTTTTTACACCTTGAACAGATTTTTACTCTTGAATAGTTCACTCAAGTTCCTCCGAACGAGCTGTCATTTGATTATTTTTACCGTCCTACTTTCCTTGATTAGATAGGTTATATCCTTTTCGTACTGCTGTAAAGAATCACTTTGTTCCGTCAAAAAAGGGCCTTCTTTATTCAAATTCCTTCAGCGTGATTTCTGTACTTCCCTGAAATAATATGCTAAATTTTTTGCATATTACAAAGGGGAGTTTTTTTATGATCATTATCCATGATTTTGGAATCGGACTTGAGGAATATGGATCAAGAGGAAAAGGGAATGAATTTCCCATGTTTGACCGATGTCCCGACTGTCATTGTATTGCTCAAGGGAATGTTCATCGAAATGGCTATTACTGGAGGTACGCAATTGATGAGGCGGATCAGGCAGTGCATATACCCATATGCCGGTTTAGGTGCCTGGCTTGCGGGGTGAACATCTCCATTTTGCCAGATTTTCTTATTCCCTATTACCAACATACATTACATACGATTGTTGAAAGGGTCCATCTGTTATTAAGGGGAAAGAAAGCCATTGGAAGCCGCCAACAGTTAGCCCAGCATACCAAGCGCTTCTATGAGATTCTTCATTGGACACATAGTTTCTTGATGGATCTAGGACATCCATTGGGGTTTACACAGGACCAAAAAAAAGAAGCCCTAAAATATATGAAAATGATCCAGGATATTGGCGTATCCACCTTCTTTCGAAGGAGCTGGGGTCATTTATCAACATATTTTATGGGCAAATTAATTCTACCATATTTATCGTGAGAAAAAAATAAAGCGTTCCCACATAAATCTTGCCTATGAAA
>NZ_JBFEGN010000132.1:0-6824 GCF_047228825.1 Siminovitchia jepli | reverse complement strand
AACCTCATCTGGAAAGGGAAAAGCACAAAGTACACACGCGCCATTGCGATTTGTCGCAATGGAACCGTGACCCTTTATGGTTACGGAACCTCCCCATTTCAATGGGGAGAGGTTTCAGTGAAGTATCTACAGATCTATCAGAGACAGCACACGGCAATCAACAAGTAATTGAAACAGAAAACACTTTATTGTCGTCCATTTTCCATGAAGAAATGAAAAATGGAGAATATGCCGTTTTTAAAAGGGATAAAGCATCCATCACCTTTTCAATCCTCGAAGCTTCGGGAGAAGATCAAAACGTCAAAGTAACGGATGTAAAGCCGGTCTTTGAAGATAATATGATCACGCATAAGGACATTTTTCCAGACGTTGATTTGCGGAATATTACCTTTAATGAAAATGTCAAAGAAGACATTATACTGCACTCGTATACAGGGCTCAATACATTTACTTTTCATTTAAAAACGGAATTAAACGGCAAAGTGCAAGCAGATGGTTCCATCGCCTTTTATGATGAAAAAGAAGAGGAACCCGCTTTTGTACTCCCTGAACCGTTTATGACAGATTCCAATATTGATGAACTTTCGTCGGAAGCAGCACGTTCCGAGAATGTTACATACGATCTGCAAAAGACGGAAGACGGCTATCTCCTGACGGTTACGGCAGATGAGGAATGGCTGAAAGCGCCTGAACGGGTTTACCCGGTGTTTATCGATCCTACAACTTCATTATCCACAAGTTCTGACGCTTTCGTCATGAGCGCTTATCCAACCACGAATTATGGAACAGCCACAAAGAAGTGGGATTCCAGTCAACATCAATATGTGTTAAAAATCGGCTATTATGATGGGACAACCGGCACGAATTTCGCCTTCCTAAAACAGAATATTGCAAAGATCGATAAAGCCGTGATTGATTCGGCCACGCTGAATGTCTATGTCACCCATGCCTATTATGCCACAACGAAAAACGGCCTCTGGCTGGATGAAGTTTCAAGCGGATGGGATGCTTCCACCCTGACTTGGAACAATAAGCCGGGTTCCAAAAATATCGGGAATGTCAATGCAGGGAGAGATGAGTGGGTACAGTTTAATGTATTAAATACCGTAAAAGCTTGGGCCGCCGGGACTAAAGCAAATCATGGATTCAAGCTTCATGCCAACGGAAATGGACAAACCTACTGGAAAAAGATTGTCTCTTCCGACAATTCGACATTAAAGCCATACCTGTCTGTCACATATCATTATGAGGCTCCGCCTGCCCCGACCGTCACGGCGACATCAAATGGCACGGGGACAGGCACCGGATATTTAAATATTAGCTGGAATAAAGTCCCCGGGGCTACCGGGTACAAAGTATTATTGTTCAATGGCAAAAATTATCAGGCATTTTCTGTCGGGAATGTAACGAGCTGGTCAACAAAGGGGCAGAAAATTTGGCCTACCCAGGCGCAAATCAATTCGGGAATTTACCAGTTGAGGACGGATAAAACAGGGACCGAGCTGGCCTTTAATCCAAACCCGGTATACAAGAATGCCGCAGCTGACGGCGGAACGTATCCCGATGCCCGCAACTATTGGGTCAGAATTGTAGCCGTATATCCCGGCGGTGACAGTCCCCAATCGGCCGCAACCAGAGTCTATATGCCGATGGAAGTCCCGAAAACACCAACGGGACGTCCGTATGCCAATACGATGAATGAAAAATCCGGATATGTCAAATTGAACTGGGAACCGGTTGAAGGGGCGGATGGCTACAAGATTGGGCTGTACAACGGAATCGAGTATCAGGAAGTGGCATCGGTCGGAAAAGATACACTGTCATGGTCAACGCAAAATAAAGGGTTGTGGCCGACAAAGGCGCAAATTGATGCAGGGGGATACAAATTAAACGTCAATGGCGGCGGAGCCGAGCTTGCCCTTGATCCGTCCCCTGTCTATCGAAATTCCAAGGGAAATTATCCAAACAATAAAAATTACTGGTTTAGAGTGAAAGCATTCAGCAAGGCCGGCCATCCCGAAAGCAGCTGGTCAGGCGCTTTCACACCGACGATTCCAGGCCCCGAAGATTTCCTGGGAATGGAAGACTACTGGACCGGCATTGACGTGCCGAACGGAACGGTCAATGCCGCAACAGGAAACTTCATATTGGATGAGACAGATTATTCGATTGACGGCCGCGGGCCGGGGTTAAGTATTGGCAGAACGTACAACAGCCTGTCGGCCACCAAAGGGATTTTCGGATTTGGCTGGCATAGCGATGCCGAAATGAACATCAAACCGGAATCTTCCTACATCAAATTCACCGATGAGGACGGAACGATCCATCGTTTCCTCAAGAAATCGGACGGAACGTTTGAAGCGCCGACGGGCGTATATCTTGAATTGAAAGAGACAACAACAGATTATATCATTACCGATAAAGACCAGACGAAGCTCTATTTTGACAAAACGACCGGCAGGATCAAAGAAATCCGGGATGCGCAAAAAGAAAGCAACAAAACGACATACACCTACACAAACAACCAGCTGTCTGCCATTACGGATGCGTCAGGAAGAAAACTGACCCTGGAATATGTCAACGGGCTGGTATCAAAAATCACCGATCCAAAAGGGCGGGCGACGACTTTTGCCTATCAAAATGACCTGTTGGTCTCAGTCACGAATGCCAATAAGGAAACGACAAAATATGAATACAATGGCAAAAAACAATTATCGAAGCTGATTGATCCGACAAGCACGAGTGAAAAGCCTGTTCAAACCGTATATGAATATGATGCAGCAGAAAAACGCATTCAAAAGGTGACGAATCCAAAAGGAAAGGCGACAACTTTTACCTATGATCTGCCCAAACGGACGCTGATCGTCACCCACCCAAGGGGAAATAAAACGTTTTATGAGTATAATGCGGCGGCCAATCCCGTCAAGCAAATCGATGCCTATGCACCGGGCAGTACCGGGCCGAACGACAACCTGGAATCCCGGTATGAATATGAAGGAAATAACCTCATCAAATCATGGGATCCGAAAGATATCGGAAAAACCGCAACGGAAGCCTACACATATGACAAAAATGGCAATGTCCTGACGGCAACAGACAGCTATGGAAAAGAAACGTATCAGTACAACAAAAACAATGATGTCGTTGAATTTGTGGATACGGAAGGCGAAAAAACAACCATTTCCTATGATGGCTTGAACCCCACTTCGGAAACGGATGAGACAGGAGTGGTATCTTCCGTATCAAAGTTTGACAATTACGGAAATGAGATTCAATCCAGTACCGCGCTGTCTGCCGCGAACAATCTGGTTTTAAATTCCAGTTTTGAAGGAAACTACAACAATTGGACTGTCTCGCTTTCCAAAGATAGCGGCACGGCTTCGATTGTGAACATTCCGGCAGCAGAGCTTCGGCCTCTGGGTGGAAAACAGGCTGTAAAGCTCACGTCTAATTCCACCACGGAAGGAACGGAATTGGGGTACTCCTCCCTGACCCAGGTGATACCGGTTGAGCCGAATCAAACCTATACCTTTAGTGTGGATATGAAAACAGTGAATCTAAAAAATGCCAAAGCATTTTTAAACGTTCAACAGTTAAACGGGAATACCCGCGTCCAGTGGAATGACAACAGATATTCCGCATTAACAGGCACCCAGCCATGGACGAAGCGGCAAGTGACCTTCAAAACGGCGTCCAATGTCAATAACGTCCGGCTATATCTGGAAATCGACCACAACAGTCCCACTTCTTCAGGAGAAGCATGGTTTGACCGCATCCAATTGGAAAAAGCGGATGTCTCGTCCTCTTATAATCCGATCGCAAACAGCAGCTTTGAAAATGGATTAACGAGTTGGACAAAGACAAGCGGAACGGCGACAGTGGATCAAGCAAATGCATACGATGGGAACGCTTCCCTGAAAATGACCCGAACAACTGCCCAGGACGGCATTCAATACAAACAGGTATTTCACATCAACCAATCTACCAATTCGCCCAAACCGTTCACGATTACCGGGATGTCAAGAAGCAGCAAAGTAACGAACACGGTGGAAAACGGGCCGAACAAAGATTACTCATTATGGGCAAAAATTGTATATGCAGATGGAACATCAGAAGATAAACAAGCCATGTTCCCGCTCGGCACACAGGAGTGGAACCGCTCGGCCATTTACATCCATCCCTCAAAGGCGGTGCAATCGGTTGAAATCTATCCGACTTTTAAAGGGAACAATGCGGGTACCGTATGGTTTGACTCCATCCGGCTGATCGAAGGAAACATCCTCTCTTCGGCTGTGTACGATGCAAAGAAAAACTATGCCGAGGCATTGACGGATGTCCTGAACCGGAAAACACAGAAAAAATATGATGAAGTCGGAAATCTGCTGGAGGAAACGGATCCAAAAGGCAATAAGAAAACCTATGCATATGATGCCAATAATCGATTAAAGACGCTCAGCCTGCCTAATGCGTCGGTCGTTTCCTACGACTATGACAAAAACGGAAACAATACCGCGAAAACCATCAGTGCGGGCGAAAAAAGACAAACCTTTACTTATCAATACGACGAAGACAATAAAGTCACATCGGTCACCGATCCGCTGAATCACAAGACCAGTTATCAATATGACGATAACGATAATTTGGTACAGACGATCCTGCCGAACGGGCAAATCATTAAAAACACGTATGACAACGCGGATCGCATCGATAAAATCTACTACAACAACAGCCTGGCCTTTGAATTTGTCAAAGACAAAAACGGCAACGAAACATTGATTGCCGACTCTCTCAATCAACTGAAAAAAGAGCAGGCATTTGATGCGAAGAACCGGATGACGAGCCAGACGATCAAAAAGAATGATGCCATCATTGGAACGGTTTCCTGGAAATACCCGGCCAACTCCGACAAGCTGGAGTCCACAAGCTTTTCGCATAAAGGAACGGCGCAAACGATCAGCTATGAGTATAATAAACTCGAACAAAATACGGTCGTAAAGAACAATGGGAATACATTCCGGCTCGACTATGACGAGTTGGGCAATGTGACAACCTACTCCCCTGCCAACGGTGTCGGCACCACCTATGTGTATGACCCGGCCGGACAGGTGATTTCCATGTCAACAAACAAAGTGGATTCATCAACCGGGGCCATGACGACCGTTATCGATGAAAAATACACGTATGATGCCAACGGCAACCGTACGGAGATTCTTTACAATGACGGCAAGAAAGAAACATACACGTACGACCATATGGACCAGCTTGTCCGCGAAACAAAGAAGGACGGCTCCGTTAATGAATACAAGTACGACGGATTCGGCAACCGGATTTACCAAAAGATCGGCAGCCAAGCGGCCGTTTCATCGACCTACAACATGCTCAACCAGCTGACTGCCTACGGAAACGAAGCCATCAGGTACGATCAAAACGGCAACCGGATTGAAGATGGAAAGTTCACCTATCAATGGAATGCGGCCGATCAGCTCGTATCCGTCAAGAAAAAAGGAGAAAGCGTTCCTTTTGCAGAATACAAATATGATGATGACGGCCGAAGAATCCAAAAGAAAGTAAACGGCACCATCACCAATTACATCTATGGCGGCGACAGCCTGAATGTCCTGTATGAAACGAATGCCAATGACCAGGTGCAGCGATCTTACGTTTACAGCGCTGACGGCCAATTGCTGGCCATGAACAAACACAGCGGAAATACAGTTGCGGCCACTTATTACTATCATTACAACCCGCGCGGCGATGTCATCGCCTTAACGGACCAGTCAGGAAACATTGTTGCCAGCTACTCGTACGACAACTGGGGAAATCCGTTGGAGACAAAGCGGGCGGGGATTGCACTGGAAAATCCATTCCGCTATGCAGGCTATCAATATGACGAAGAAACCGGCCTTTACTACTTGATGGCAAGATATTACCATCCAACACATGGCGTCTTCCTGTCAATGGACCCGGATCCCGGCGACGATGACGATATCCTGACGCAAAACGGCTATACGTACGCGAATAATAATCCGGTTATGATGGTCGATCCGGATGGTAAGTTCCCTTGGCTTGTGATAAATGCAGGCATGGCTGCTTATGCTGGCTATAAAGCTTATAAATCAGGGAAAGGATGGAAAGGTGTTGCCGGTGCTACGGCTCTTGGGTTTGTTGGAGGGGGAAAATTCAAAGCTGCAAAAAAGGCTACTCATGCAGTATACACCCTAACCAAAAATGGAAAGGTTGTTTATGTAGGTAGAACTAAAAATATTAAAGCAAGGAAGTATGCACACAAAAAAATGCATAGTGACGCAACTTTTAATGTAGTAGCAAAAGGCCTAACCTATAATCAAGTGCGTGGATTAGAACATAGATTATACTTAAAAAATGGAGGTAAAAGGAAATTAAGAAATAAGATTCGGCCAATTAGCAAGAAGAATAAAAAAATGAAAATATATATGAGGGATTCAAGAAGTATATATAGGAATTTACGATAAATGAGGATATTAATTGAACTAAAACAAATATCGTGAAGGCTCTATTTCAAAGAAAGTGGCCGTATATCTTCAGGATCTTGTCAAGGATGTCAAGGTGTTTATGCTTGAAGAAGACACTTCTTACCTTGATAAAAGAATAGTTAGTTTAAAAAGTTTACACCTAAACTCGCGATTAGTAATTCGTTTGGTCTGGCTCATAGGGGATAGACAACATTGCCTGCTACACATATAAAAATGCCTTAAACAAAGGAAGGTTGTAAGTTTGAAAATCATTAGTTGTAGGAGTTCGCCTTGGAGTTCCTAAAAAAGACAACACTAAATAAAGGTACCGAA
>NZ_JBFEGN010000131.1:0-6831 GCF_047228825.1 Siminovitchia jepli | reverse complement strand
GGAGAACCCTAAAAGTGTGAAAGTGCTTTCAAAAATAAAGGGCGAAAATATCTGCCCACAAATGGTTGACACAGACATGTATCCCTCCTAAATTGACCTTTCATATAAATTAAAGTACAATTTGTAAGATAATGAACATCATATTCGATATCTATTGTAGTTGATTCTAACTCAACTACAATAATCAAAATGTACGAAATGTAAGATACTGAACAATTCATTGTTTTTGTATGAAAGGAGGAGGATTTATGGATAGGCGAATGCAAAAGACGAGGGACTCAATATTTAATGCTTTTAGTTCACTACTGGCACAGAAGAGATATTCGAAAATTACAGTTCAAAATATAATTGATGAAGCAAACATTGGGAGAAGCACTTTTTATTCACACTTTGAAACCAAAGACGATTTATTAAAGGTACTATGCAGTGATATATTCGACCACGTTTTTGAGGAAGAGCTGATTCCAGAAGGCTCTCATGATTTTTCCTCTGCCAATGACGACCTGGAGGTTAAAATTACGCACATTTTATACCACTTAAAAGATAGAGGAAGGGATATCAAAGGTATTCTTTCGGGTGAGAGCAGAGATTTATTTTTAAATGTATTTAAATCGTATTTGGAGCAGGTGTTTATTAGATTTATTCCAAATAAAAGCTTGGATAGAATTCCCAAAGAGTATGTTGTTAATCATATTGCTGGTAGTTTCGTTGAAACCGTAAAATGGTGGATGCAAAATGATATGGCACAGTCACCGGAAGAATTAACTAAGTATTTTTTTACAGTTATTTCTTTCAACAGAACATGATAATGTGTGACGTACCGGAGGCAATAGTTCGACTATAAACACATTCAGGAATGAACCGATTGAATTACGAAAAACAACAGATAAAAAACCGTAAAGGAGATTTGTGCCATTACAGGGGTCAGTCAGACAGCGTTTTATCGCAAGCTAAAGGAAATGGAGGATCAAGAAGGGTATAATAATTGGTAATTTTTCCATATGAAGCCAGCCCCCCATTCCTTGATTCGTTTGGTACCCCTAACACACCGGGAACGAAAAAAACAATTAATCGAAAGAAAATGAATGTTATTTTTATCCTTTAATTTACATTCGTTTTCTTCTTAATCCATAAAAAAAGACTAATTTCAAAAATTAGCCCTAAATGGATATGTACTTTCTTCTTTAAATAATTCCTTCACAATCCCACTTATATTTTTATGAATATCCATTTCTCTGTAAGGTTGTTGCTCAATTAAATGGCCTGATTCTGGCATAGCTTTCTTCAATAATCGCGCCCTATTGCTTAATAATTTCACTTCTTAAAATCATCCATATTCCAATTCCATTTTGCATTAATTGTGTCTAGGAACATAGCGATTTTTTCTTCTGATAAATCTTTTTCACCAGTAAGCGTATTTACATAAGATTTTAATACCCACGTATCTCCATATCGCTTTTTAGGTGCCTTCCATTGATAGCGAACCTATAATCAATTGTATCTATCTTCACTTCAACAGACAGTATATCTCCATGAAGAATAAAATTTTTCATTTCCATATCTTACACCCCCACAACAATTTTATCTCAATGTATTGATAACCTCTTATTGGGAAATCCCTCCGTTTTGCTCACTTACAATTACTTCACAAATTTGAACAATTACTTATACCAGAAAATGGCCCTTTACATAAATAAGGGGCACAATTCTTATTATGGAATTGCGCCCGATTGTGGAAGTATCTTGTTTAAGATATGCCATCATTATTAGTTATTAGTTTATACAGGGGGCTTTTTAATTCCCTGTTTCACTAAATTGCTTAATCCGTTCACGAATTTCGTCACGCACACGCTGAAATTCAGACCACTCTTTTCCAGCCGGATCATCAAATCCCCAGTGTTCACGTTTAACATGTGGTGGTGTGATGGGGCATTTATCAGCAGCATCTCCACATAATGTAACCACCAAATCAGCATTATTTAAGATTTCAGGATCAATAATATCTGATGTTTGACTGGAAATATCAACACCAGCTTCCTGCATGGCCTTTACAGCATTCGGGTTTAATCCATGTGCTTCAATTCCAGCACTGTGCACTTCCCACTCATCACCTAGATATTTCTTCGCCCATCCCTCTGCCATTTGGCTTCTGCAAGAGTTCCCTGTACATAAAAAATAAATTGTCTTTTTGGACATGATGTATTTCTCCTTTTAGTAAAGTAATAAGGCTACATATAGACCCAATAATGTGATAAATAGAATGGGTATCGTTAATACGATCCCCGTCTTAAAATAGGTTCCCCATGAGATTTTAACTCCTTTTTGAGACAAAACATGAAGCCATACTAAGGTTGCTAATGAGCCAATTGGGGTAATTTTCGGACCTAAATCCGAACCTATGACATTGGCATAAATTAGAGCTTCTCGGATCGTACCAGAGGTATTAGTTTCTGCAATTGCTAAAGCATCAATCATCACAGTTGGCATATTATTCATCAATGATGATAAAAGAGCTGCAATAAAGCCCATTGCAACCGTTGCGACAAATAGCCCCTGATCGGCAGCTGCTTGGATTCCACTTGCCAACGAATGTGTCAGCCAGGCGTTTCCTAAACCATACACAACAACATACATTCCAATCGAGAAAAAAACGATATTCCATGGAGCCCCTTTTATAACGGATTTCGTATTTACCGCATGACTCCTTCGCGCTATGAATAAAAAGAAAATGGCAATCAATCCTGCCACAATCGATACAGGGAGTCGAATGAATTCACTCGAAAAGTACCCAATCAGTAAAATCCCAAGAACATACCAGGAAAGGCGAAACATCTTTTTATCCCTAATGGCCTCTGCTGGTTTCTTTAATTTAGACAAATCGTACGTTTTCGGGATGTTTTTTCTAAAATAAATCAATAATACCGTGATGGTTGCAATCAATGAAAACAGATTCGGAATAATCATTCTTAAAGCATATTCTACGAACCCAATATCAAAGAAATCAGCAGATACAATGTTCACTAAGTTACTTACAACGAAAGGCAGTGAAGTGGTATCAGCGATAAAACCACTCGCCATAATGAACGGGAAAATCATTGCTTCTTTAAAGTTCAAATTACGAACCATGGCAAGAACAATTGGTGTCAAAATAAGGGCAGCTCCATCATTGGCAAATAACGCAGCTACAATGGCTCCCAAAATACTGACATATATGAACATTTTGATTCCGTTTCCTTTAGCCGCCCTTGCCATATGTAAAGCAGCCCATTCAAATAATCCAATTTCATCTAATATTAAAGAGATAAGGATAATAGCTACAAACGATAATGTCGCATTCCACGTAATGTCTATGACCTCTAAGACATCACTGAATCCGACAACACCAACCAAAAGAGCAAGGAGTGCTCCACCACAGGCGGACCACCCGATGTTCAAGCCCTTAGGCTGCCAGATAACTAAAATAAGTGTTGCTAAAAAAATTACTGATGCCAATATTGCTGTTGTCACTGTTTAACCTCCATTATTCAAAAAAAGAAGTAATCACCTATTAGCAGCAAGAATTCGCTTTTTCTTCCTTAGAAGTTGTGCAGCAAGCTGTATCTTCAATTTTGTGAACCTCGCTGTCTGTTTTTGTATAAAAGAATTCCCACTCATTTCCGTCTGGATCTGTTACCCAAAATTTATCTTGTACCGCATAGCAGCAAGTTGTATTCATTTCATCACGGGCAAAGAATCCTTCTTTTTCTAACCGTTCCTTATGAGCTGTAATTTCTTCTGCTGTTTCTACTTGAAATCCAAAATGATTAACCTGATTTCCGCTCACTTCATCGCGTACATTAAGAGTAAAGTTGAGTCCAGGGCTTTCCAACAAGAATTTCGCATAATCAGCTTTTACCTTTACAGGTGATACACCAAATACTTTTTGGTAAAACTCAATGGATTGCTCTAAATTCGTTACATTAATTCCCACGTGAACAAATTTCATTATAATTCCTCCTTAATTTTAATAAATCAAAAAAAATTGATGTATAGCACAAAAAAATTAGCAGCAACTTCCTTTTCCTGTTTTTCTAAAAATGCAGCACAATTCTTCTGATAATAGTTTGTTTACTTCCGTATCATTTAAATCGTAATAACTCCAAGTGCCTTTAGTTTCTTTAACGATTAATCCTGCATCCAATAAAATCTTTAAGTGATAGGAAAGTTTCGATTGGGTCATTTCAAATACCTCTGTTAGATCACATACACATGTTTTTCCTCTTTGACAAAGCTCATACATGATTTCCAAACGCTTCTGATCAGCTAAAGCTTTAAACTTTTTTTCATATTCTTGAAACTGGTCTGTTATTACAGTCATTCTCACTTTCCCTTTCATCAAATTTTTTTGATGTTTAAAGTATACACAAAATAATTATGTGTATGCAAACACTAAATCAATTTTTTTTGATTTATTTTGGAAAAAGTCACTTTTAAGAGGACTTTTAAATTATATGTTCTTTAATGTGTCTCACCACATATTTTGCATCCCTTCCTACCCCCCGAATGGTAGCAGAAGAAAATGAGCGCTGCCCAGAAATACCTACAAAGTATAATCCAGGTGTTGTGATGCTTATTCCTCTTTTGTGTAACGGGGTGCCATTTAATTCTACCGCTCCCTTTAGGGATGTTAAATAACTCACATTAAGAAGATAACCAGTTGCATAGATGACAGTATCCACTTTCTCATTTGTCCCATCTTTCCATATAATCCCCTCTTCTGTAAAACGGACAAACATATCTTTCCTTTCTGGCATATTATTTAAAATCGCTTCCTTATAAATTCCTGTATCTAATACAGAGCTACTCAAGGCAAATTTCTTTCCGAAAGGAAGGGTGTCAATTCCCGTTACCTTAAGCCAGAAATGAAGGTCCTTACCTAATATTCGTTGGGGAGCATAGTTAATGGTTTTCCTCGTTGCGAGTGTAACGTTTGAAACTTTTGCTAATTCGTAGGCAATTTGTATAGCAGAATTTCCTGCACCGACAACTATCACTCTTTGCTTTTTAAACTCTTCTACATTTTTGTATTGGCTTGAGTGCAATATTTTACCTTTGAACAATTCGCTTCCTTCTATTTGAGGAATACTCGGGTTACTAAACGCCCCAGTAGCTGAAATGATCGCCTTCGAATAATAAACGTTCCCATTAGCAGTGTTAATTTCAAATGAATCACCTTTTTTCTGAATATCCAACACCCTTTGTTCTGTCCTAATATTCAATCCAAAATGCTCTGCATATTGACTCAAATAGGAAATCACTTCATCTTTAGATGGATAGCGATCCAAATCTCCAGAAATCTGTAAACCAGGAAGTGATGAATAACGAGCTGGAGAGAATAGGGTTAAACTGTCATAGTATTTTGGCCATGAACCAACGGCTTGTACTTCCGCTTCTAAAATCAAATATGTTATACCTTCTTTTTGCAAGTGGTAACCAGAAGCTAATCCCGCCTGCCCCCCACCAATAACAAAACAATCAAATTGATTTTTCATTTTTATACTCTCCTTTTTCATATCGTTATTTAACGATGTGTCATTGAATAAATATGAACATATAGAATTCCTACATGTTCACTTACAACAATCCGTCAGTATTTGATTTAAGCTCTGTAATAACTCCATGATTTTATTTCTATCTGTTGAGTAGAAAACTTGTTTCCCTTCCTTCCGAGAAGAAAGGAGCCCTGCCTTTTTTAAAATTGCTAATTGCTCAGAAGCCGTTGATTGACCAATACCAACTAATTCAGACACTTGATTCACTGTTACTTCATTTCTGTTTAAAAATAAAAATATGATTTCCTGTCTCTTTTCACTAGCCAAAGCTTTTAAAAAGCGATAGATTTCCTCATTAATCAAATGTTGAACTCCTTTCGTACAATTACATATCGTGTTTTTACGATATGTTTTCCTCCATCATAATCCACTCCATTTTTCATGTCAATCCCCAAAAAAATTATAATATTTATTACCTACCCAACGCTTGAAATAAATTATTTCTGGATCATCCTCGTCAAAGTTTTCAACAGTGCTAGCCCTAATGTAGACCAGGGACTGAAAAAGAAAATGCATTACCTCATTTGATAGGTTGGGATAATGAAATGGAACCATAATCTCAGCACTTTTGGCTATCCGCTTAACCCCGCCAAAAAAGCTATACCTCTTAAATTGTGAATATTGAGAAAACCAAACTTCTCTATTAAAAAACTAAAAATTCTTCATCCTTATACTTACATGAAGTTTCACCGCTAACCTCGTTTGTAAGCGTACCTAAATTCAGTTGTATCAAACATTTCATTCTATCAACCTTCAATTTCTGGTGCCCGTAGGGAGATCCATGAAGGATTAAATAAAGTGGAACAATGGAACTAGGTGAAAGCTTACTGTTGCACTACGGATGTATGACAGTAAAGAATATTCTATTACAGAGATAGTGGCAGTAACCAAAATTTATCAGGGTTCTCTCTAGATGGCAGTCAGTCGAAGAAAGCTTGATGAAATAAAGATCATTTTTTCCATTTACTTTTATTGATTACTTTGTGGTCTACAGCAAGAACCCTGTTATCACTCCTGTATAGGTTCTATAAAGAGAATTTTCCAAAAGCTTTTAACGCTATTCCAAATTCATACCTTTATATTTTATGTCCCCTTCCGTTAGACCTAGTTCAATTTACTTAATAATTTAAATTGACTAAATATTTACGTTAAATTAACATTCTATCCTATTTTCCGCTAATCGTATTATGTCAGATTGTAAAATAGAAAAATGACATTTTTTACTTTTTTTCTTCAGGGA
>NZ_JBFEGN010000130.1:0-6877 GCF_047228825.1 Siminovitchia jepli | reverse complement strand
TACAGCACTTTAAAGGGTAAAGTTACTGAGTGGATTTTAACCACTTAGATTGTGTAACTGCGGGGCACACAGAAAAAGCACCAAAGTCATAAACTTTAGTGCTCAACTCTAATTCAAAACCATTTAAATGATAGAATTTACGTTCAATGTATAAGGCTTCAACTCCTTTTCCGTTAATATTCTAGCAATATCATCTGTATTTGAAGTAACAAATAATTCTTCAGGAGTACGGCCACAACTAATAAATAATTTTTCGTTTTCTCCCTCTAACATCATGGCAGTTCCTGCTTCAAAGGTAAAGTCAAGAGTATTGGAACTAGAATTAATATAGTAGTCTTCCTCTAAATAAGTAATAAGATGAAAACCATCTTGTGACTTTAGATCCTTAAATTTAATATAATCTTTTCTTTCTTTCGGACCAAATAAGGATTCGAGTTTAGGCATCTCTTTCTCCATTACAATGACTAGATGGTCAATCTCTGCTAAATAAGTAATTTCTGTTTGTTCTGCTGTTATTAAATAGAATTCACTATTACCTACCTTTAGTAATATATGAAGACAACTAAAAACCTCCTTATATTCTGAAAGAGAATCAAATTCACCTGTAAATACCGACACATTTTTTGATTGGGATATGCGATTTAAATTTTTTAGTTTTGTTTGTATCGGAATAATATAATGCAGTTCTGATGACAATTCGTATTCACCTCACTAAAAACGGGTATCTTCGTAAATGCCACCACGTTTAATGTCTAAGTTAACCTTTAGTTTTCTATTCTTTCGTCTGGTGTATCGAATTTGATATTTTTTATCAGAAGAAGTATATCTTCTAAGAACATTCCCTTCTTTCTTTGTTTTTATTTTTTTTCCTTTCGAATAGTGTCTAAATATGCTCTTGGCTACTGCCTTTCCTCCAGGTAAATCAGTATTGGATTCTTCTGCCGTCATCATCATATTTGTATTCTGCAAAAGGAACGCTTTCTCCTTTTTTCGTAACGGATACGAGCTGATCGGCCGCATTCCATTCATCGGGGTCCTAGCTTACCATTTTTAATTATCAATTACGGGAAGCTCAGGGATCACCGCATGGTTCACCGCCAAAGAACAGTTCTCAACCCAACAGCGTTCTACAGTAATATTAACCGGAAAGATGACCAGATTCACCAAATCAGGCTTTCCGGAATGCCTGAAGCAAGCTACAAAGAGAATTTATAAAAAATTAGGGGTGAAAGATCCTTTAAAGAGATAATGCAGAATGGTCGGAAAAAGTTTGTAGGTGACCAAAGTAAAAACAGAAATCCCGTGATAGCGGGATTTCTAAGCATTTTTTCGAAAGTTGGGCAATATGTTCAGAGTTTAATGTGTAGGGGCTGTCCAAAAAAGCCCCCATTCTCGTGCCGTATTTCTATCCTACTTCCAACCTTTTTCATTGGAAAACGTTTCATAGTCTTTAGACGGGATATAATCAAATTCCTCTCCCGTCTTTTCCGCATATGCATCGCTCGCGAGGCTTAACAGTTCTTCAAAGCCCTCATCCTTTGGCATGAGACTCGGCTGTTTAAGGACCTTTTCATAAAACGTTTGCCCCTTTGCTACACAGAGACAACGGACGTAGAGAAAGTGATCAGGTGAAAAGTAGTCGTTGTCTCCTATGTAAGCCTGTTCGCCAATTTCGCGCGCGTGCTTTTCTGTGTCTAACATATATAGCTTGCGGGCGAGCGCTTCCTCAAACTGTTTTATCCGCTTTTCAGAAAAGCTCGCTAGCTTTGTCCTTGCTTCTTTCAATGGATCATCAGCGTCCAGCTGAATCAAATGGATTACTTCCCAAAAAGCCTTATTTGGTAAGCTCCTTTCTTCTTTGTTTCGCTGTTCTTCCTCTTTTCGATCCTCTTCTAGCATTTGTTCAAACGCTTTTGGGTCATGTTTTTCTAACCACCGATAATACGGGACATTGATTAATACAAACAAAGACCCATCAAACCCTATGTTTGTTTTTAGATGGCGTGTACTCTCCCATTCATTTAGCGGTTTATGGCCAATATGAATCAACCCTTCGACATCAATCTTCTCAACCCAGCTGATCGAATAGTCGTCATACGGGACATATAGCCTTTCGTCGTCCAGTTCCGGAATTTCACTGTCATAGTAGCTTGTTAAAAAGAAAAACAACTTGTATTCTCCTGCTGGATCTACTTTAAGAACTCGTATCGTTGAATAAAACCCATTTGGTGTTTTGTACGCATAAATATCGCCACTTTTCATTCCCACATACCCCTTTTTATTATCTAGGCATCGGACGTCTATGTTTTCCTGCAGACAAGTTAAGTTTTCCTTTGCGGCTAAGTCTATTCACATGTGCCTGCTCATATAAAAGCGCCCTTGATCGCCCATTGATATTTTTTTTGACTATCCGTGAACCATATAGATCTTTACCCCATTTGTTCACTTGACGCGTTGCTCGATAAGAATACCCTGCTTTACTAATTTTCCCAGAACTTATACCTACCTTAACAACTTGACCCGTTCGTCTTTCATAAATTTCATACAAATGATTCTTTGCTTTTGACTTCTTGCTATTCTTATGAACTTTCTTCGCAAACCCAACAGCCTTTTTCGCACCCTTAAGGTATCTGCCCGGGCCAAATCCGGATGCTACTGCCCATGCGATTTGTTTTTTGCTCTTTCCCGCTCTGTAGGCTTTATACCCGTCATAAGCTGCAAAGCCGGCATTCACCGCAAACCAGAACCATTTCCCATCCGGATCCACCATCATTACCGGATTATTATTCGCATACGTATACCCGTTTTGCGTCAGGATATCATCGTCATCGCCGGGATCCGGGTCTATTGACAGGAAGACGCCATGAGTCGGATGGTAATACCGGGCCATCAGGTAGTAAAGGCCGGTCTCCTCATCATATTGATACCCTGCATAGCGGAATGGATTTTCCAGTGCAATCCCGGTGCGTTTGGCCTCCAACGGATTGCCCCAGCTGTCGTAGGAATAGCTGGCAACGACTTTTCCTGATTGGTCCGTCAAGGCGATGACATCGCCGCGCGGGTTGTAATGGTAGGTATAGGTGGCCGTGACTGTGTTTCCGCTGTGTTTGTTCATGGCCAGCAATTGGCCGTCGGCACTGTAAACGTAAGAACGCTGCACCTGATCATTGGCGTTTGTTTCATACAGGACATTCAGGCTGTCGCCGTCATAGATGTAATTGGTGATGGTGCCGTTTACTTTCTTTTGGATTCTTCTGCCGTCATCGTCATATTTGTATTCTGCAAAAGGAGCGCTTTCTCCTTTTTTCTTGACGGATACGAGCTGATCGGCCGCATTCCATTGATAGGTGAACTTCCCGTCTTCAATCCGGTTCCCGTTTTGATCGTACCTGATGGCTTCGTTTCCGTAGGCAGTCAGCTGGTTGAGCATGTTATAGGTGGATGTTATAGCCGCCTGGCTGCCGATCTTCTGATAAATCCTGTTGCCGAATCCGTCATACTTGTATTCATTAACGGAGCCGTCCTTCTTTGTTTCGCGGACAAGCTGGTCCATATGGTCGTACGTGTATGTTTCTTTCTTCCCGTCATTGTAAAGAATCTCCGTACGGTTGCCGTTGGCATCATACGTGTATTTTTCATCAATAACGGTCGTCATCGCTCCGGTTGATGAGTCCACTTTGTTTGTGGACATGGAGATGACCTGTCCTGCCGGGTCATACACATAGGTGGTGCCGACACCGTTGGCGGGGGAGTAGGTTGTCACATTGCCCGATCTCATCTACTTTTGGGCTTGCATTATTCGTTCCCGAGAGGAAAGCTAATGTTTTCATTCATGACGCTCTGCATAGAGTACTGGATGCCTTCCATTCAGCGAATTTTGAAAATATTTATAAGGACTCAAGAGAATTCGGGAAGCAGTATCCGACTTAAGCTGGAACAGACTTCATTTTAAATACGGTCTCTTTTGTGTATACCGGACAGGCCAAAGAAGAAGGAGACTTTTGAAGGTAGTACGGGATACACAAAGAATCGACAGGACTTGAAACAAATCAAGATCGTAATAGGAATAATTGCATATGGAATTCCCATCTATGGGGAAGTCTGGTAGCAATCAAGATGATAAAAGGTGGATTGCCTATTTTCTTAGAGAAGTGAAAAGATGGTTCTCCCGGGGAAACGCTAGAAAAAGCAGTTTTTTATTACGGGTAAGTGCCTTTAAAGAATATTTAGTAGAAATGTCACAGAGAAAAGCGACTGTCTCTGTGACATTTTTATTTAAGATAATTAATCCACATAATTATTCGATAATAATTAGACCTGATGCATCATAATCAAATGATATATATGCTTTTGCTTTTGCAGTATCAACAAACAATTCATTTGTTTTAAAATTAAAAAAGCAGTAATCTAACACAGGATCAATTATAATAAACAAAATATCGTTTGCTTCTGCAGAAATAAATAAAAATTCTAGCAGTTCAATATTATTGAGAAAACTATTTTTTTCAGTTAATAGCTCCACATAATATTTATTAATGCCAACTTTATTGTTTGAATTCATTTCAATATTTGTTTCCTTTTCATTCACTACATCTCTTAAATCTTGTAGTTCTCTTTTTGTAACGATTATACCAATAAGAATTTGCTTATAATCTAAACTCCATAAAAAATTTTTAAAATCGATTTTACTTTCTATCTCACAATATAATATTCTTTTATAGTTGTACATCGAATAGTTTTGTAGTTTTTTTAAATTATGTATAGATTCACTACTTAGTTCATTTATTTGAAACATAGAATTCACTCCTTTTATTTAATAAGATGGTCTGCCTAAAAATTTAGCCAGACCATCGACATTATATATCCTAATTTATCCATTTAATTTTTTTCCGTCTTGGATAAATAACTCTATGCTTATGAATATTTTTCCCAAAATGAACATGCAAAACTTTACGATGAGAGCGTCTTTTTTTACCGTTTACCGTTTCTCTTATTTGGTGATAATCCAAAGAAAATTTTCTTCCTTTATTTTTTCCTGACCTTTTAATCACAGAAAACAATCTACCATCACTCTTACTATATCCTTTAACTCTATACGGGAATTTTTTGGCTATTCTTCCAGCTACTTTTAAGCGTGGACCTCCTATTGCTCCTAAAGCAGCCCCCCAAAAAGTGGCCCTAACTAACTTCCATCCTTTGACACCTTTTGATCTAGCAGTTATATAGGACGTTATTCCACCAAAGGCTGCTCCTGCAACCATCCATGCAGCTTTGCCATCCGGATCCACCATCATCACCAGATTATTATTCGCATACGTATACCCGTTTTGTGTCAGGATATCGTCTTCGTCACAGGTATCGGGGCCCATTGACAGGAAGACGCCATGCGTTGGATGGTAGTACCGTGCCATCAAGTAATATAGGCCCGTTTCTTCGTCATATTGATAGCCTGCATAGCGGAATGGATTTTCCAGTACAATTCCGGTCCGCTTTGTCTCCGACGGATTGCCCCAGCTGTCGTATGAGTAGCTGGGTACGACGTTTCCTGATTAGTCCGTCAAGGCAATGACATCGCCGCGCGGGTTGTAATGGTAGGTATAGGTCGCTGTGACTGTGTTTCCACTATGTTTGTTCATGGCCCAGCAATTGGCCGTCGGCGCTGTAGACATAAGATCGCTGAACCTGGTCATTGGCATTCGTTTTATACAGGACATTCAGGCTGCCGCCATCATAAATGTAATTGGTGATGGTGCCGTTTACTTTCTTTTGGATTCTTCTGCCGTCATCGTCATATTTGTATTCTGCAAAAGGAGCGCTTTCTCCTTTTTTCTTGACGGATACGAGCTGATCGGCGGCATTCCATTGGTAGGTGAACTTCCCGTCTTCAATCCGGTTCCCGTTTTGATCGTATTTGATCGTTTCGCTCCCGTAGGAAGTCAGCTGGTTGAGCATGTTATAGGTGGACGTAACGGCTGCCTGGCTGCCGATCTTTTGGTAAATCCGGGTGGTTCCGACACCGTTGGCATGGGAATAGGTTGTCATGTCACATTGTCCAATAAAAATAAATATAAATATAACATATATGAAATCCCCATCTAAAAACAGATGGGGATTATTTTGACACCTATCTTGCTAGGCCTAGACTTTATTATCCCGATAAAACCTACAAAGTATTTTAATAATGGAACCATCTCCAATCACACCAAGTGGATTTGGAATAAGGTTTGCTTCTTTCTCATCAATCTTGATACAGCTTGCTATATCCTTATTACTATCTCCTATACTTTTATAGTAGTTTCCCATAAATTGGGTTTTGTAAGGTATCAAATTGATTTCTTCTTGTGAGAATATTTTTTCTTTATAAGTAAAAACAAATTTCCATTGGTAGTTAATAATTGAATATATGCCTGAATTAGCAATCATTATGATTTTTTTTCTTTCTATGTGCTTACTGATCTCACTGACTTTAAGGGGATTCTCAGAAAAAATATCTAAATAAGCGATAAGTATGTCATCATCTTTTTTTTGCGTTAAATCTCCTTGTATCACAACACCATAAGTGTATTTTTGGATATCTTTAAGGGAAATCTCAAAGACTTGCCCCACATAAATGTTCTTAAAATATTTAGGTTTGATTTTGGTTTTAATTTTTACTTGTGTTAAAAGTACATCATTGAATTTTCTTTGATCATAATTCAAGATTTTTAGCAATTTTTTTTCTAATATCTCAATACTTTCTTGTGTATTCGCCCCCTGAATGCTTTTAAGTAAATATTCATTTAACATTTCAATATCAACTTTCATTTTTATAATCATTCCTTTCGCTACGCTCAAGGCACAACACCGCATGAAAATGAAGCATTATGCCTTTTATCTT